>JAEEKO010000076.1 GCA_016282415.1 Caryophanales bacterium
ATGTTGCTAAATCGGTACGATTAACATTAAATAATTCCGCAATATCATTTTGATCTTCATTAGTAAGAATTGAATATAACTCACTTACGATACCAAATGATAATACTTTAACTACAATCCATAACGGAATATAACCATAATTAGTTAAGTAGTGCATTGTAGCACTGTGTTGTCCACCATTAACTCTGATTTGTCTTTTCATTTTTTTAATTAAATCATTAACTTGTCTTGAACGTTGTGGATCTTTGGTAAAGTTATTTGGATTTAAATAATTACGTTCTTTAATACCATACTTTTTAGATAATTGGTATGATAAAATACTTTTAATATTGTTTTCAACGATTAATAGGTTTTTAAAGATAATATTTCTAACTTGACGGTCAAAGGTGAATAATGCATATAATTCACGAAAATTAGTTCCAGGAATAAATTCTCTTGATGATTCATCTCTTAAGAATACATGTCGATAACCTAATAAGAAAAAATAATTTTCTCTTAATAGAATTTCTTTAGCAGAATCAACATCATCAATGATTAAACCTTTATTTCTTAGGATCTCTATTTGTTCATCAATTGTTTTAAACGTTTTAAGTTTCATATTATCACCTATTATATAAATTATTATATCACAATGAATTAATAATTAAAGATTATTTATGTTATAATGTAAATAGAGGTGATTAACGTGCCAAGCTTTGTAAGTCATAATATTTTTGCTAAAGAATTAGCAACATCTTTAAATGAAGATGCTAAAAAGATTATTGAAGAATATAATAGTATTTATGAAATGTCTGCTCAAAGTTTTGATTTATTAAAATATTCTTTAAAAAAGAATAAGGAATGTACACGACTTTGTAAAACTTGCCATCGTATTAATGTTAATCGTTATTTTGAAGAATTAATTCAAATTGCTAAGGAAACTAAAAATCGTGAATTAGCAGCATTTATCTTTGGATCAATAACCCATAATATATTAGATGCTAACTTACATCCATATATTGTTTATAAAACTGGTATTTATAATCATACTAAAGAGCGTTTAAAATATCGTGGATTACATACTTTAATTGAAACTAAATACGATATGTTTAACTATCAACGTTACTATCAAAGAACTGCCTTACATCGAAATCTTAAAAAAGAATTTTTTCCAGTATTTAAAGTTAGTAAAGAAACCGTAGATAGTGTTAATCAAGTGTTTCAAAACATCTATCAGTTTGATGGCGGAACTTACTTATTCTATGGTTATAAATGTGCTCGAATGATTGTCAATGTTTCTCGTGTTCCGAATGTATTTAATAATATTTATTATCGCATTCCCGGTAAAACTTATTTAAGAGGTTATATGTTCGAAAGGAAAAATATTACTTACGATTTCCTAAATGTTAATCATCGTAGATGGGTTTACCCATCAGATAGTTCAATCGTTAAAACCGATTCATTAATCGACTTATATAACGAATCATTAAATATTGGACGCGATGCAATTAATACTTGTTATGAAGTTATATTTAACAATAAGAGTATTAAATCATTTACTAAGATAATTGGTAATAAAGGTTACATTCGTGGTACTGATTGTAATGAGTTAAAACCAATTAAATATTTTGAATTTTAGTTAAACCATTAGAGATTGCTTCAGCAATCTTTTTTTGATACTTATAATCAATTAAATTATTACGTTCCATATCATTCGACATAAATCCACATTCAATTAATAATCCCGGTACTTTTAGTTTTCGATACATATAAACATTGCTAGGGATTGGTTTAATCTTACGATTAGTATTGTTAATTTTATTCAATTCCGTTTGCATTATTTCAGCATACTTTTTATTACTTGCTGTATAAAAAACTTGTGGCCCATAATACTTATTATCATTTAAATGGTTTTGATGAATTGATATATAAAAATCAGCGTTACTGTTATTAATGTATAAAATTCGGTTATCAAAATCACTTTTCTTGCGATATGTAGCATTAGGTTTGCCTAAATCATAATCATCATTACGAGTCATTAAAACATTATTCTTATTGTTTAAAATATCGGCTAAGTATAAAGATATTTTTAAATTAATATCTTTCTCATTAATCCCATAAACTACCGTTCCCGGATCAACCCCACCATGACCAGGATCAATTACAACCGTATAAGTTTTCTTAGCACTAGCATTTATTGCATAACTTAAACATAAAAAAAGAATAATAATTATTACCATTAATTTTTTCATAATAAATATTATTCAATAAAAAAAGATATATGAATCATATATCTTTTGTAAATTAAATTTTTCTTGTTAATGATATTCCTTCTTTAAATCCACAATTTGATGTGCAATTAAAATCAGGGAAAGTACATCTAGCACCATGAGAATATTTTTCAATATCACTTGCTAATGGATGATTAGAATCTTCAAGAGCCTTTTTATATTTTTGTAATGTAGCAAGTGTTTGTTGCATTATTTCAAGTTGAGCAGCTGAACATAATCTTTCCTTACATTTCAAAATGAAATCTTCATATTTACCAACCTCACTAATTTTTACTAATTCACCTTGAGGATTTACTCCTTTAACTATTTGCATATCAGCTAACCATTCATCAACAAGCAATTGATCATCTTGAATGATTGGTGGAATAAAGTATTCCTTATCATCTAATAATTCTAATTGATAATCAAGAGTTCTATGTCTATGAGCTTGTGCATATTGAGCAAAAGATCCCTTATAAGTAGTTGAATAAACATCTCCGAAATGTTCTTCCTTCTTATCCAAATCTTTACCAAAAATAGATAAACTTCTATATTTTTCATTTTTTAATAATCCTGGTTCAAGAACATTTACTTCCGCAAGTGCGTTGATGAAATCGCGCATAGATTCTGCTAGTTTTCTTTCAAATTCATTGTTCTTATCTGCTTTAGAAACATATTTTTCCATCCAAGATGCAATATAATTGATTTGTCTTAAAGATGTTGAATAAATCATTTGTGTAGGCATAAATACAGTAACTAAATATCTTGCATTTTCTTGTGCTAATTTTTGAATTTTAGCATCATTATAAAAATATCCATATTGTGCTTTGATTTTTATTTTAAAGATATCAATCCACTTATTATATAATCTTTCCTCATCTTCAGTTATGATTGATCCTTCTTGTCTTACAACAGGAGTATATCTAGCTGATTTTTCACTAGTTGTATATTGATGTTCATTATTTAGTACCATCGCTAAAATCTTAGGCACATTTTGTAAATTGAAAACAATCACGATATGATCATAAACACTATGATGACCATTATTTAATGTCATATCAATTCTACGTAATGTTTTCTCTTCCGCTTCATTTTCAAGATGAGCAAAGCCTTCCTTATCATAGCAAACGCCAGCTATCTTTCCAGATAATTTAATTGCCGCTTCTTTGTCGAATGTTCCGTCGTCTTTTAAAAATTGGTTAGGCAAAATACCAACTTTAATTTTTGTGTTTTCCATGTATTCCCTCCAAAATTGATATTTACCCTTTTTATGTCTTTTTATATGAATTATTATACCATAAAATTCAATTAATCAATAAAAAAAGATATATAAATATATATCTTATTCTTGTTTAGCAGATTTTCTACCTAAAATGATTAATGCTACAATACCAGCAATTACTAATACTGATAATACAATTGTTGTTACTTGACTCTTTTCTTTTTCTTTAGTAATAAACTTTTTAACTTTATCGTTAGCATTACCATTAACGCCTTCAGCAACGATAGCTGCTTCAATTTCTGCATTATATGTTTCAGCATATCCTGAGAATGTCTTTTCACCAATAACAATGTAAGGAACTCCAGAAGCAGTTTCACCTAAACCGGCTGCAACTTTTTCTAAAAGTTCTTGATTATCTTCATCATACCATACTTCATAAGTAATTAATTCGAAATTATATTTGGCTTTAAGACCATCGAAATATTCTAACGCTTCTTCACAATGAGGACATCCTTCTCCTCTAAACATATATACTTTAGGAGTTGCTTTAAATTCTAATTTTTCAACTTCCTCAGTTTTTGTTTCTTCTTTCTTATTACTTTTAGCTTTGGTTTTAGCTGCATAAGTAACCGTAGGCATAACTAACATTAACGCTGCTAGAATTAATACAATGTATTTTTTCATTTCAAATCCTCCCATATAAATAAATTATATCATACTTGAAATGTTTATTAAAAGCCCTTTTTATTATACAATAATTATATTTAAGATACCTCATCATATTATTAAACAGAATCAAACTCAATTTTTTTTGAATTAAAAAAGATATATGAATCATATATCTTATTCTTGTTTAGCAGATTTTCTACCTAAAATGATTAATGCTACAATACCAGCAATTACTAATACTGATAATACAATTGTAGTTGCTTGACTCTTTTCTTCCTCTTTAGTAATAAACTTTTTAACAGAATCATTAGCATTACCATTTTCACCTTCAGCAACAATAGCTGCTTCAATTTCAGAATTGTAAGAGTCAGTATATCCAATAAATGACTTATTTCCAATAACTATATAAGGAACTCCAGAAGGAGATTCACCTAATCCTGCTGCAACTTTATTCATAAGCGCTTTGTTATCTTCATCATAATATACTTCATAAGTAATTAATTCAAAATCATATTTAGCTTTAAGATTATCAAAATATTTCAAAGCTGCTTCGCAAAATTGGCAGCCATCTCTTCTAAACATATATACCTTAGGAGTTGCTTTAAATTCAACCTTTTCTTCAGTTTTAGTCTCTTCTTTCTTGTTACTCTTTGCTTTAGTTTTAGCTGCATAAGCAACAGTAGGCATAACTAACATTAATGCTGCTAGAATTAATACGATGTATTTTTTCATTTCAAATCCTCCCATACTCATTATATCATATATGAATTATTAATTGAAAGTACTTTTTTATTGTAAAAACAGCTTGGAGTTTCAAGCTGTTTTATATATTATCATTTCTCAATTTCTGATTCATATAACTCACGATAAGCTTTTGATTTCTTTAATAGTTGTTCATGAGTACCAGAAGCTTTAACTTTTCCACCATCAATTAAGAAAATATTATCACAATTCTTAATAGTAGATAAACGGTGAGCAATGATCAAAATTGTATAATCTTTTTGTAAGTTTTCAATTGCTTTTTGAATATCATGTTGAGTTTCATTATCAAGTGCACTAGTTGCTTCATCAAACAAAATTATTTCCGTTTTTTGAACAAAAGCACGAGCAATTGCTAAACGTTGTCTTTGACCACCAGATAAGGTAACACCACCTTCACCAACAATCGTATCATACTTATCAGGAAGGGATTCAATAAACTTATCTAAGCAAGCCATCTTACAAGCTTCTTTCATTTCTTTATTAGTTAAATTCTTTTTAACCAATTGTAAGTTCTCTTTAATACTTAAATTAAAGATATATGGATTTTGCGAAATAATGGTAATATTACCACGAATTGAATCTTTATCTAATTCATTAATATTAATTCCATCAATTAAGATTTCACCTTGATCAACATCATACATCTTACACAATAATGAGAAAATCGTTGATTTACCTTCACCTGATTTACCTACAAATCCAACGGTAGAATTAGCATTTACTTTAAATGATAAATCTTTTAATACTTGATGTTTATCTTCATAACCAAAGCATACTTTCTTAAATTCAAAATTTCCAACAACATTCTTTAAATGTTTATCACCAAAATGTTCTTTTTCAAAATCAGTAGAATCTAAGATTGCAAATATTCTCGTACAAGATAAATTGAAATCTTTATAAGTCTCTAACATGTTAGCAATTGAATCTGTGAAGTTACCAATTCTTCCTTGATAGTTACGAATAATCAAAGCAATTGCTAAAGATATTTGCTTAGTAAATAGTAAATATACTAAGTATACTACTAATATCTTATCTAATAAATCACGGGTTAACATCCCATATAAATAATAATTACGGTTAATAGTTTTAACGCGATATGCTTCACTATTATAATGGAAAACAATATTGTGCATCTTCGCTAAAAAAGATTGTTCTGAATTAAGCATTTTAATATCACGTGAACCTCGAACTAATTCACCAATAAATCCTACTTCTTTTTCATGTTCTTTCTTTAATTCTTTATTTTCTTTATTAATTATTGTTACACGTAAGTAAGAAATAATCGTATAAACCGTAACTGCAAATAAAACAAATAATCCAGCTTTCCAAAATGCTACAAAAACTGCAATAATAATACCAATTGATGAAATAATTTGTGATGATTCGTTTAATAACTGTTCAAATACAACCGCAATACGATCAACATCTCCAGTTAATCTTTGAATAAATAAACCAGAAGAATTACTATCTAAACTCTTGTTACTTATTTTTAATATCTCTTGACCAAGTTCATCTTGAATCTTATTAACAACATTGCGATAAATTAAATGATATAACTGTCTTTGAAGATAC
>JAEEKO010000077.1 GCA_016282415.1 Caryophanales bacterium
AATGTATACTATGACTTGTGTAAAAGATGTTTTCTTTGGATGTTATATTATTATCTTTATTAGTTATCTATATAAAATAATGATTAAAAAACTTAGTATTAAAGAATTAGTATTTTTATTAATTATTGCTATTTTAATTACTATTTCTCGTAATAATGGAGTTTATGTTATATTCTTAACGCTTATTCCATTACTATTCTTTAAATATCAATCAAAACTGGGAGTAATTGTGGTTTTAGCAAGTAGCATTGTTTTGTTCTATGGTTATGATAAAGTGCTATTACCAGCCTTTAAAGTAACTCCAACCTCAATTCGTGAAGCGTTAAGCATTCCATTTCAACAAACCGCTCGAACGGTTAAATACAATGAACAAATAATTACTAAAAGTGATCGTGATAAGATTGATCGTGTTTTAGACTATGATACTTTAGGTTTCCGTTATGATTCTGGTTTAAGTGATCCAGTTAAGAATGGTTATAACCGTTATGCAACTAAGGATGATTTAAAAGCATATTTAGCAGTATGGTCTAAAGAATTCTTTAAGAGTCCACTAACTTATTATGAAGCTACTATCTCTAATACTTATGGTTATTATTATCCATTAAAAACTAACTGGTATGTTTATTATAAAGAAAACAAAAAAATCAACGAAGATGGTTTTAAATATCATTTAAATAAAACTTTTGAAGTTCCAAGGAAGGTATTAACTTTATATGCTCAAGGCTTTCCATATCTTCCTGGTATTGGTTTAATTGTTAATATTGGTATCAATGTATGGTTTTTAATGATTATGTTTGCTTATTTATTAACTAAGAAAAAATTTAAAGAAATGGTTTATTTAATGCCATCAATTGTTTTATTCTTAGTTTGTTTAGCTTCCCCAGCTAACTGTTATTTTAGATATGCATTACCATTTATTTTTGCGTTACCACTTAACTATGGTATCTTTAAAACTATAAATAAATGTGATAAAATTAAAGAGGTGAAAAAATAATGAATAAAATTGCAGTATTAATTCCTTGTTATAATGAATCAAAAACGATTGAAAAAGTTGTTAAAGATTATCAAAAAGCGTTAAAGAATGCTGATATTTATGTATATGATAATAATTCTAGTGATGGTACTGATGAAATTGCTAAAAAAGCTGGAGCAATCGTATGTTATGAATATCGTCAAGGTAAGGGTAATGTTATCAGAACCATGTTTAGAGACATTGATGCTGATTGTTATTTAATGATTGATGGTGATGATACCTATCCAGCTGAAAATGCTAAAGAAATGTGTGATTTAGTATTATCTGGAAAAGCTGATATGGTTATTGGGGACCGTTTATCATCAACATATTTTCAAGAAAATAAAAGACCATTCCATAATTTAGGAAATAGAATGGTTCGCTTCTTAATTAATTTTATTTTCAAAAATCATATTAAAGATATAATGACTGGATATCGTGCTTTCTCACGTGAATTTGTTAAAGGATTTCCTGTATTAAGTAAAGGTTTTGAAATTGAAACGGAAATGACTATCCATGCCGTTGATAAGAACTATAAAATTGTTGAAATTCCAGTTACTTATCGTGATCGTCCTGCTGGTTCAGTATCTAAGTTAAATACATACAGTGATGGTTTTAAAGTATTAAAGACAATAGCTATTCTTTTTAAAGAATATCGACCAGCTGTTTTCTTCAATTTATTTGCAGCATTGATTTTCTTAATTAGTATTATTATTGGACTACCAGCATACATTGAATATTTCACATTACATTATGTTTATAAAGTACCTAGCTTAATTGTTAGTTGTATGGGAATTAACTTAAGTTTCTTGTTATGGATTGCTGGCGTTATCTTACAAGTAATTGTTAAAAAAGACCGTGAAAGATATGAAATTTTAATGAATTTAATGAAAAAATAGGTTAATATGCATAAAAGTGATTCAATATTATATGCAATTTCAAAATCTACTGCGAAAAGAAATCATGCTAAGAATAGCGGCAAAGTTGGTGAAGCAAGAACTAACTTTATGCTTGATTACTTACCAGAAGATAAATATATAGTTTTAAGTGATTTATTACTAAAAGATGATGTTATAACTTGTCAGATAGATCATTTAGTTATTTCAGCATTTGGTATTTTTGTAATTGAGACTAAAAATTATGAAGGCTTTTATGTTGGTGATAATAAGAATAAATATTGGTATAAATATTTAGGAGAAGAACGATTTGAATGTTTAAATCCAATAGTTCAAAATAATGGACACATCATTTTTTTATCAAAACTATTAAAACTTGATAAAACCAAATTTTTTAATGTAGTATGTGTTCCTAGTAATGCAAAATTACATATTAAAAATGATGGTGAATTAAGTCGTTATAGCAACGTTTTAACTAAAATTATACCTCATAAAGAAATTATTATTACTAATGTAATAGATATTTTAGATATCATTGCTGATGCAAATGATAATAATCCGGAGGAATTAAGGAATCATATTAATCGAATTAAAGAAAAATATTAAAAAAACAGAACTTATTGTTCTGTTTTTGTTATGCATTCATTTGCCGTATTTAAATAACTGCGAAGGAGGTTACCGGCTCCTAATTTAGTTCCACCAAAGTATCTTACAACGACGATTAAACGGTTAGTTAATTTTTTTCTTTCTAATAAATTAAATAGGGGAAGCCCACAAGTGTTTGATGGTTCACCATCATCGCTTTTCCCAGCAGTATTATTAAGTAAATATGCATACGGAAGATGTTTAGCTTTACTATGTTCTTTTTTTAGATCAGTAAGAATAGATTTAACTTCATCACTTGATTCAATTTCATAGTAATAAGCAATAAATTTTGATTTTTTTATTTCATACATTGATTGATTTAATAATTTCATCAAAATCACCACTTCCATTATAATATATATTTATTATTTCGCCAAGAATTTGGTATAATAAAATTAGGTGATTGATATGGACGAAAAATTAAAATCTATCCCACATTTACCAGGTTCTTATCAAATGTATAATAAAGATGGCATTATTATTTATGTTGGTAAAGCTAAAGATTTAAATAAACGAGTTAATTCTTATTTTAATCGTGAACATACTGGTAAAACGAAGAAGATGGTTGCAGAAATTGCTGATTTTGAATATATTGTAGCATCTTCTGAACTAGAAGCTTTTTTATTAGAGTTTAACTTAATTAAAAAATATGATCCCAAATATAATATTTTACTTCGTGATGATAAGAGCTATCCATATATTGAATACGTTAGAAGTACATATCCGGAATTAAAAGTTAGTCGTTATTTAAATATTCGTAAAAAAGATAAAAAGATGTTGTTTGGACCTTATCCTAATGCATATGCGGCTAAAAGAATTGTTAATTTAATTAACCGTTTATATCCATTAAAGAAGTGTCATACTCTAGGTAAGAACTTATGTCTTTATTATCATATTAATGAATGCTTAGGTTATTGTGTTAAAGATAAAATTGATCAAGCTAAAATTGATGCAATGGAAAGTGATATTTTAGCATTCTTACGTGGTAATGATAAAATTATTAAAGATAAGATTATGGAGAAAATTAATCTTTATAATGAACAATTAAATTTTGAAGCATCCCAAGAATTAAAAAATGAATTGGAATATATTAAAGTAATTAATGAAAAACAAAAAATGGAATTTCACGATTTTGTTAATCGCGATGTCATAAATTATACTTTTGCTAAAGGATTTTTGAGTATTGAAATATTCTTTATTCGTAATGGTCGTCTTTTAGGACATCATAGTGATATTATTGAAGCTTGTGATGACGAATCGGAAATCTTAGATAATTATGTTTATAAGTTTTATTTGAAGCATGAAATTCCAAAGGAAATATTAGTCCCTGATGGAATTAATATTGAATTATTAAGTGCTTTAGTAGCAACTAATTTTGTGGTACCTAAGATTGGTGATAAAAAAGCCTTACTTGATTTAGTTAAACGTAACAGTAAAATAAACTTGGATAATAACTATGAACGTGTAAGCAAAGAAATATTAAAGACTAGTGATGCAAACGATGAATTGCGTAAGTTACTTAATATGGATTATTTATATCGCATTGAATCATATGATAATTCAAACTTATTTGGGTCATTTAGTGTTTCCGGAATGGTAGTTTATAAAGATGGTAAACCATCAAAAAATGACTATCGGAAATATAAGATAAGCGTTGATAAAAATGATGATTATCATACAATGCAAGAAGTATTAAGAAGAAGATTTAAAGAGGGTAGTGATCCTACCGATTTTCCGGATTTAATTATTGTTGATGGCGGTAAGAATCAAATTAATGCCGTTAAAGAAGTTTTAGAAGAATTAGGATTAGATATTAAACTTTGTGGCTTAAAAAAAGATAATCATCACAATACGGAAAGTTTACTTAATAGTGATTTAGAAGAAATAACAATTGATAAACATTCCAACTTATTTCATTATTTAACGCAAATTCAGGATGAAGTACATCGTTTTAGTATTACTTATCATCGTATGTTACGTGGTAAAGGTATGTATGAAAGTGTTTTAGATAATATTCCGGGTTTAGGGAAAGTTAATCGTATTAAATTATTAAATCATTTTAAAACAATAACCAAAATTGAAAAAGCTAGTTTAGAAGAATTAAAAACAGTTGTAAATATTAAGTTAGCAAATACAATATATGATTATTTTCATAATGACATGAAATAATTTATTTAGTATAATTGAAATGGTGGTGTAAGAATGAAGTATATTACTTTAAAAGGTGAAAAACTTAATGTTGATATCAAGAATTACTATGAATACTTAAGCCCAAACTATGTCTTCATTCCATTTTTACCATCATATAGTTCAAAAAAAGAATCGAATGAAATGGTCTTTAAAGAAGAACTAGTATTAAAAGGAAAAAATAAGTTTTATAGTAGTATATCCGGACGTGTAATTGGGGTTAAAGAATTTAACAATTATTTAAATATTAATTCCAAATACTTAATTATTGAAAACGATTATAAAGAAAAATATGAATTTAAGAAGAGTATTAATAAAAATTATTTAAATACCAAAAAAATCGATTTAATTAATTATTTAGAAGAATATAATAACTGTGAAACCCAAAATATTTTAAACTTTATTAAAGAACATGAAATTATTGATAATATTATTGTTGTTGGTTTTGATGATAATTTATATAGTTATCAAAATCGTTATTACTTAGAAGATGATATTACGAAAATATTTGATGCAATTAGTTTGTTAAATCAAGTGTTTGGGATTAGTAAAAGCTATTTATTAATTAAGGATAATAATAGTAAGGTAATTAATAACGTTGTTGATTTTGAAGGAACATATCCTGATATTTCTGTAAATTATTTACCAGATATTTATCCATTGAGTTGTGAAGCGGTATTAAAGAACTATACTAAGAATTATATGACCGAAAACAGTTTAGTTATTAATATTGGCGAGTTGTTACTATTATTTGGTTTGATTTATCGTGATAAATATCAAACTGAAATGATTGTAACCATCACTGATTTAATTAAGAAGAAAGTTTATTTTTGCAAAACTAAGGAATATGTATTACTTGCTAGTATTTTAAAAGACTATGATCCTAATTCAGTGTGTTATATTAATAATCCATTAAATAGTAATGTAGTTGATGTTAATACAACCGTTATTGGACCAGAAGTAAAATCAATTATTATTGATAAAAAAGTAAATTATATTGAAAATCCATGTTTAAATTGTGGTAAATGCATTGAGGTATGTCCATTAAAATTACCTGATTTAACCAATAATCCGGCATGTGTTAAATGTAATTTATGTAGTTACATGTGTCCAAGTGGGATTAATTTATTAAAGGAGAGTAGTCATGAATAACATTTATCAAAAATCTCCATTTAAATATCAAACTTGTGTTTTAATTGCGATTTATACGCTAATACCATTAATTCTTATGGGATTTTATAAAAATGGTATTATGTTATATTTTAAAGATTTGGTAAAACTAGTATATATTATTAAACCATTATTATTTGTTTTAATTGCGTTCGCATTAGGAATGGTTTTGCCACTTATTTTTCGTCAGAAAGATAATTTAAAACCATTAATATATTATAATTTATTAATAAGTTTATGTTTAAGTATTAATACTAATTTATATCTTTATGCTGGAATGATTTTAGCTTTAGATATTATGTATTTGTTATTCTTAAAAAAGGTTAAAATTAATTTTGTAGCACTATCAGTTTTAATCATTGGATTAACATCTTATTTCGTGTTTAATTCCAGTTTCTTAAATCATTATGAAGTAATCAATAATCATTCTTATGGAATAATCGATTTCTTATTAGGATTTAGTGTTGGTGGAATTGGAACTACTAATATTATTTTAATCTTAATTGCACTAGTTGTTTTAGCATTTATTCCGTATTATAAAAAAGATATTTCAATTATGGGTGTGGCATTATATGCTATATGCTGTTTATGGGGTTTAGTAGCAGGCTATACTTTTACCGAAATAGTTGAATTAGTATGCTCATATTCGGTTATTTTTGCATTTGTTTATATTGTACCAATAAATCAATTTAGTCCCAAAAAAGAAAACCAAAGATATATTTATACGGCATTTATTTGTTTTATTACATTTATCTCAGTCTTCTTCTTTAAATGTCAATTTGGCGTATATATTGCAATCATTGGTGTCAATATTTTAAGCTTTTTTGAAAAACTTTTATTAAAAAAAAGGAAATAGAATAAAAAACGATAATATAATAGTGAGGGCCAGGAAATGGAGAATCATGAAAAAAATATTATTGTTTTTATTTGCAATAATTTTGACGACGATAAAGATTGATGCTTCAGTACCATATCAATATAAAATTCATTTTAAACAACAAACATTAGGATATGATAAAGTTAATGTTGGTGGTGCAAAAATTACAAGTGCGGTTTATGAAATATACGAAGTTACTAGTAACGGTGAATACCGTCGTGGTAAAGTAAGTTCCTCAACTAATGTTGGTTTTTCAGAAAGAACTCCAGTAACTTATCATATCATTGAAACAAGTTATAGTAATGGTTATTATGAAAATGAATTATTTGATTATACTTTTACATTAAATCCAAAATGTCCTAATATTGATATTTTGATTGAAAAGAAAGTTAAAGAATATGAATTAAAATTTATTAATAAAACTAGTAATAAGTTATATTATTATCTTTTTGATTATAAAGGAAATGTTTTTCAAAACAAAACCGAATTTGAACATGAGGATAGTTTAACAGTTCCTTATGATACATATTTAGTTAGAACTGCTTTTGGTGAATTTGTGGCCGATTTAATAAATCTAGATCAATATGAAAACGGAATATTATTTGAAAACGATTCTCTAGTAGTTATTGGTTCCGAAGTTTTAATTGATACTCCCTACAAACCTGTTATTACAATAAATAAGTCTTGTATTGAGGAGATAACCAAAGAAATTGAAGAACCAATTAATGACACAGTAAAGGAGGATCACGATGAGATTATTAATCAGATTAGTAGCGAAATTAGTTTACCTAATGTACCGTTAGAAGATACTAACGAAGTCATGGAAATTGCAATCCCTAAAGTAGTTATAGAGCCGATTGAATCAGAAGAACCTATACCAATTAAATCAGAATTACCAATAGCTGAATCAAATGAAATATTAATGACTAATGATACCGTTAAACCTAAACCAATATCTAAACAAAAGGTAAAAGTAAAAGAAGATAGTGTTATCAAGCTTATTGAGGAAGAACCGGAAAGTAATTTAATAATAGAATACGTTAGTGATGAAGTAACTAATGAAAAAATAAGTTATCATAAATCAAGTAATTTACCTTTAATAATTATTATTTTGTTATCAATTTTTAGTGTTTTAATCGTCAAAATTATTAAAAAAGTGCAAAAAAATTAAATTTTTGCACTTTTTTTAGCAAAAAAAAAGGAAATTAGGGGGTTAGCGATAATATATATTAGTGGAGGGTAAAAAATGGCATTTATTAATGACTCTGAATTAAATGATATTAAGAATAGTATAAATATTGTTGAAATTATTAATAAATATATTCCTCTAACGGAAAAAGGCAAAAACTATTTTGGGGTTTGTCCTTTTCATGATGACCACTCACCAAGTATGAGTGTAAGTAAAGATAAACAAATATATAAGTGTTTTTCATGTGGTGCTTCTGGTAATGTTTTTACTTTTTTACAGAATTACCACAATATAACTTTCCAAGAAGCAGTTTATATGGCTGCTGATTTTGCTGGAATTAAACTAAGTGGATCTTTTAAAAAGGAACCAAGTCATTTTAGTAAAGAATATGAATTAATGAATTTAAGTAATATGTATTTTGAAAACTTAATTAATTCCAGTATCGGTGTTAAAGCTATTGAATATTTAAAAGAACGTGGTTTTAGTAAAGAAACTATTAAAGAATTCAAAATTGGTGTTGCTCCGGATGAACCAAACGGTTTCTTAAATTTATTAAAAAGTAAACAACTTGATATTAATATGGCTTTAAAAATTGGTTTAATCAATCAGGGAGATAATGGCTATTATGATACTTTTACGAAGCGCATCATGATTCCAATTAATGATGAACATGGTCAAGTAGTTGGTTATAGTGGTCGTATTTATAAGACGGAAAATCAAAACCGCTATATGAATTCAAAAGAAAACTATATATTTAAAAAAGGTAATATCTTATTTAATTATGATAAAGCATTACCTTATATTAAGAAAAACAAAGAAGTTATTATTGTTGAAGGAAACCTTGATGCCGTGAGATTATATGATGCTGGTATCAAAAACGTAATTGCATTGATGGGAACGGCATTGACTGACTATCAGATTAACTTATTAAAAAAATTGAAATGTAAAATAATTTTAATGCTAGATAATGATGAAGCTGGATTACTTGCAACATATAACAATGGTAAATTATTATTTGATCAAAATCTTTCGGTTGGCGTCGTAAGATTAAGTGATTATAAAGATCCGGATTTGTATTTATTACATAATGGAATTGATAAATTAAATAATCTAATTGATAACAATTTAAATTATATTGATTTTGAAATGCATTATTTAAAACAAAATCTTAATTTGAATAAAACTGAAGAATTACGAGATTATGTTAAAAAAGTAATGAATAGTTTAATTAATAGTAATGATCAAATCTTAATTGATATTACTTTAAATAAATTAAGTGAAGAATATAAAATTGATAAAGAGTTATTAAAGAATGAATTTGAAGCTTTAAATAAAAAAGAAAAGGTAAATGTTGAACCAGTTCAAATCATTAAATCAAATAAGTCAAAATATGATAATTTAGTTATTAATATTCTATATTATATGATGAATGATTATAAATATGTTAAAGGATTCAAAAATAAATTAGGTTATATTAAAACAAAGATTTATCGTGATATTAGTAACGATATTATGTCATATGCTGATATTAATAAAACTATTAATCTAAGTGATTTCTTAACTTATATTAATTTAAATAATTATAACGTTAATGAAATTAATGAAATCATCAATGTTTGTAAATATACGGATTTTGATGATACTTTCTTTGATAATTGTATTAATCAAATCAATAAAGAAGTTATTAATGAAGAAATTAAAGAATTAAAAGTAAAATTAAAAAATGAGTTAGATGAAAATAAAAAACTAGAAATTTTAGAAAAGATCACTGATTTAAAAAGAGGGAGTGTATAAAGATGATCGAAATTAAAACATTAGAAGAAAGAAAAGCAGAATTAATTAAAAAAGGTAAAGAAAAAGGTTTTGTAACTTTTGAAGAATTAGCAGAAAGTTTAAAAGGATTAGATGTTGATACTGATTCATTAGATGAATTATATAATGATTTAGTTGCTAATAACATTGAAGTAGTATCACAAGAAGATAGTGATGAAAATAATGATAATGGTGATGTTCCTATAATTTTAGATGATAGTGAAATCACAAAAGATATTAATATTAATGACCCAGTAAGAATGTATTTAAAAGAAATTGGACGTATTAACTTATTATCTACTGAAGAAGAATTAGAATTATCTAAACGAGTAGCTGCTGGCGATGAAATGGCTAAAAATACTTTAGCTGAATCAAATTTACGTTTAGTTGTTTCTATTGCTAAAAGATATGTTGGTCGTGGTTTATTATTCTTA
>JAEEKO010000078.1 GCA_016282415.1 Caryophanales bacterium
AGTTATTTCTGATTTAACATCTGGTGAATATTTACCAAATGCTGACTTTATAGGAAGAGGTGAATATTGTTTATCTTGCCTAGCTAATAAGAATACTACAACTACTAAAACATTTGAATTATTACCAAACAATCCATATTGTACGGTATATTGTGTTGAAGAATATAAATTTAAAGTTCCTCAACATTTAGGAACTTTAGATGAAAATAGTAGTACTATTCAATATGGTCGTTACTTTAGATTAGATGTTCCTGCTACTGTTAAGAGAACATGTTATACCAAGACAACACCGCAATTTACTAATGGTCAAACCAACGGAGTATATGGTATCAATTATAATCAATTTAAAAGAGATCTATTACAACAAGAAAAGAATGTTGATGCAGCAATTAGTACTTATAATCAATTAGTTAATGCTAAAGCTGCTGCTAGTAGACCAGGTGCTATTTCATCTTCATCATATTCATGTTTTAGAGATAGAACAGTTGAATGTCCTGATGGTTTATCAAAAGGAAAAGTTCCTCCACGTACTGGAGAAAATAAAGGTTATGGTTATGTTGATTGCGATTGTTTAGCTGCTGATGGTGGATCTTGTGTTCATCCAAACAAAGTGGATGAAGGCTGTTATGGATCAACTAAGAGTTATTCTTATTCCGCAACCATTGATGGTGTAGTAAGAACATATACTAGTGATTGTGGATGTAGCGATAGTTGTGGTGAAGCTAATTCTTGTTCAGCTGATGGTGTATTATCATCTATTCAAAGTGATATTGATGCTGCTAAAAAGGCTGCTGAAGATGCAATTAGAACTTATAATAGTATTATTAGTACATATAATAGTTGTTATATGAAAGACAATAATCTTAACTTATGTATTGATGGTGTTAAAGATAGTAATCCATATATTACATATAGTTATCCAGAAAGTTATTATATGAATTTAATTGGTAGCAGCAACCGATTAGTTGGTAACTGGCATGATGCTGGAAGTCAAACTAGATATTATGAATCTGTAAGTGCAAGTAATGCATATTGTGATTATACTGGATCTCAATCCGCTGAGCTTCGATCAAGAGATAAATTTGCTGAATATTCACTAAATGATTTATCTAAGACAAATGGTAAAATTGATGTTCAAGTAAATAGATATGTTATTAAATCAGTTACTAAAGAAGCAACATTATCACCAGCCACTGATTGGTATACTAAAATAGGTGATGGTAGTGCAACAACTAGTTCAAGTGGAAACGTTATCCACTTAGGACATGTTCTTCCAATCAGTAGACATTGTGAAGAAGGTGTATATACTTATAATTATGAATTAAGGTTTAAGAATGTTGGCCAAGATATTACAAGTTGTCAAACTGGTCGTTTAGATAAATATCAAACTAATACAACTAACAAATATGTTTGTGATTATAAGATTAAATACAAAGGTATAGGCTGTGAAGGATGTGAAACAACATATTACTTCCGACCAATTTCATTAACTGACGTGTTCCCTAAATCAGGATTACTTATTCAAGATTTAGCTAGTAAGAATAGTCGTTATTACACTGATACATCAGTTAAGAATTCTAAATTAGCTAATGAACGTTCAGTAGCACCAAACTGGGCTACCGAAAAAGGTAAATATACACAAAAGCGTATTGAAGAAATCGGTGAAAGTGTATATACTCCAGAATACTTAGAATATTCATATACATTAACACCTGCTGGTATGAAACAAATTAAGGCGTATAATGAATCAACTCATTATGGAGATTTCAACCTTAAATGTAATGGCAATAATTGTACAAGTAATTTCCTTGATGAGGTTAAGAATTATTCAGGTGTAACTGAAAACAAACGTGATCCGAGTCATAAAACGTATACAGATGGATCTGTTTGGAAATAGATTGGAGGTATTGATAAATGAAAGAATCGTACTGGGGTTACTTCTTGATTCTTTTAGGAATTTTTGTTATAGTAATTATGATGCTAGTAAATAATGTTACAACTACTAACACTCAAGATTATTACTTACTAAAAGAAGTTACTCAGGCTGCTATGATAGACAGTGTTGATTATGCTTATTTCCGAGATAAAGGCGAAGTACGAATTATTAAAGAAGAATTTATTGAAAACTTTTTAAGAAGAATTTCTGAAAGCGTAAATATTAACAACACTTATACTTTTGATTTTTATGACATTTATGAATGCCCTCCAAAAGTTAGTATTAGAGTAACAACTAAGTCTGGTACTTATAACATCGGTGGTAATGCAAGTAGTTTTGATATTGTTAACAAGATTGATGGAATTATAGAGGATGGTCTTGATACTCCAGATTCAATCGAGCAAAGATATGGTAAATAGAAAGAAGGAAAAGGGATGCAAAACGTATTAAACGGAATCAAAAAGTTCTTAATGAATAAGAACACAGTTACAATTTTAGGGGTTTTAGCTGCTATTGCTGTACTTTATATTGGTTACAATTGGCGTGTTAAACAAGCCATTGATCCACAAAAAGTACCATATGCAAAGGTTGAAATAGCTTCACGTACTTTAATTACTGCAGATATGGTAGGTTATACTACAGTATCTAAAGACATGTTAAAGAACAATCCTAATATTATTCGTAATTCAGGATTAGTAGTAGGTAAATATGTTAGTTATGGAACAACAATTCCAGAAAACAGTTTATTTTATGCACAAAGTTTAATGACAGAAGAAGAGATGCCAGATAGTGCATTTGCTAATATTCCAGATGATTATACTATTTATAGTTTAAATGTTGATTTACATACAACATATGGTAATAGTATTTATCCAGGAAACTACATTGACTTATATGTTAAATTAATTAATGATAATCAAGAAGTTGTATTTGGTAAATTAATTGAAAGTATTGAAGTACTTGCAGTTAAAGATAGTGAAGGTAACCATGTATTTGAAACAACTGTTGAAAGTCGTACACCATCTGAATTATTATTTGCAGTACCAAATGAAATGTATCGTTTATTAATGCAAGCTGGTTATATTGGATATAGTCTAGAAATTATTCCAGTTCCAAGAAATGCATCATATAGTGCAAATCCTGGTGAAACAAGAGAATCAAGTGAATATATTAAAAACTTTATTCTATCTAAGACTGTAATTTTACCAGAAGACACTAATACAAATACTCAAAAAACAAATTAATTTAAAACAAGAATAAAAAGGTGATTATATGAATGAAGCTATATTTGACCAGATGGATTTCGGGCCGTTAAAAGAGTTTTTAGAAGAAGATGATATTACCGATGTATCTTATAGTAATGGTGGTCAAATATGGCTAAAAACCTTATCTAAAGGGATATATCAAGTTGAAAGACCAGAAATAAATAATGAGTTCATGGAAAAGCTTGCTTTTCAATGTTCAAATGTAATGGGTGTAACATTTAATATGGCGCATCCTTTTCTTGATGCTGAGAGTGCTGAATTACGTATGAACTTTGTTCATGATTCAATTGCAACGAATGGTATTGCGTGTGTTATTCGTAAAACACCGGCTAAGATTCGTTTAAATCGTGAAAAATTATTAAATGAACAATATGTAACAGCATCATTACATGACTTCCTTGAACAATGCGTTAAAGGTCGTACTAACATTATTGTTGCTGGTGAAACTGGTAGTGGTAAAACAGAGTTAGTAAAATACTTAGCTAGTAAAACCACTGAAAATGAAAAAATTATTACTATTGAAGATACTTTGGAATTACACTTAGATAAAATTTTCCCATATCGTGATATCGTTGCAATGAAAACTAATAACATTGCATCATATTCTGATGTACTTGTTACTTGTATGAGACAAAACCCAATTTGGATTTTATTATCCGAAGTTCGTAGTGGCGAAGCAGTTATGGCAGTTCGTAACTCAATTTCTTCAGGGCACCATATTTTATCAACAATCCATGCTGATAAAGCCGCTTCTATCCCAATGCGTATGTATTCACTACTAGAAAGTAGTCAAGATATTGATCAATTCTTAGCAAGTATCCATCGTTATGTTCAATTAGGTATTTATGTTAAAGGTTATTATAGTGCTCGTTTACAAAGATTCCAACGTGAAATTATGGAAGTTTGTGAATTCTACGTAGATGAAGATAATAATGCCAAATCAAATATTATTTATAAAAAGGATTTAAATGGTCATGCGACTTTAAGAAATCCTACTAAGAATTTAATTAATTATTTAAGTATTGGTAATGTTTTCTTACCAGATGATGTTTTTGGTCTTGGTGATCAAGAAGAAAAAGAAGAAGACTTAAATGAAACGGCACCTGCTGCAGCTGAACCTGCATCAGTTACTCCTGAAGTAACTCCGGCACCGGTTCAACCACAACAACCTGCTGTTACTGAACCAGAGAAGGTGGAGACACCTGTTACTCAAGCATCAGTTGAACAACCAACCGTTGCTCCAACTCCTACTGTAGAACCGGTTATACCACAACCTAGCGTGGTTCCACAACCGGTTAATGTGGTTCAACCACAACCTCAGGTTCAACCTAACTTAAATAATATTCCTTCTAATGATGTAACAACTACTGATAATCAGGGTGGTAGTGGTAATCCATTTGGTGGATTCGGAAGTTTATTTTAAGAAAAGAGGGATTTAAATGCTAGAACTAATCTTATTAGTTATAATTGCTGTTTATGTTTATTCCTATCGAAAGAATAACGGTGAGAATGTTTATAAGTTTATTTCTGATGCTGTCGTAAAAGCTTATAATCAATATGCACCATATAGTTTTAAAGAGGTTAGGGAGAAAGTTAAAGCTTTAGGCCAAGAATATAATACTCGCCAATATTTAACGCAAGTGCTATTAATTGGTGGATTTGCAGCAGTTGTATCTTATTTGTATTTCTTTAGTATTATATGGACAATTATATATGTAATTGCAGCAATTATGTTTATTCCTTATTTAGCTTATTTAAGATGTAAAAGAGTATATAGTGAATATATTTTTGAACAAATTCAAACTTATACTACTAACGTTATAATGGAATTTAACACAACCCAATCGTTTGTTAAATCATTAGAAGGAGTTAGAGATTCAGGTATCTTAGAAAGTCCAGTAGTGGATGATGTTAAAACCATGATTGATATGGCTTACCAAAATGGTACGATTGATGAATCAATTAATTATTTTAATCAAAGATATCCGTTCTACATGGTTAAAAACATGCACCAATTATTCTTACAAATTACTAAAGAAGGTGCTAAAGATTCTGGTGAATCATTAGAAAATATGTCAATGGATATCGATGCCTTAGTTGAAGGTGTATATCGTGATAAGATGGATCGTAATGAATTCCATAAGAAGTTCTTAACCTTCGGTTGCATGCTATTCTTATTAGTTATGGCAATGCAATTGTTATTAGGTAATGATGCTTATTTAAATATGATTAAACTATGGTATGTACAACTTCTATTACATGCAATTATTTTAGTTAACTGCTACTTCTTATTAAGTGGTGAAAAATATTATAATGAAGATGTGGGGGTTGAGTAATTATGTCATGGGAAATATTGATTATTGCGGTTATTGCTATCTTTGTATTAAATTATAGTGGAAGAATTAGTACTAATCGTTTTGTTAAAGATAATTCAACATATTTACTAAAATTAAAAGAAAGTGATTACGATTTCTTAGTTCATGCTAGATTTGGTAATGATGTTGATCCTAATGTATTGTTTGAAAAACGTGTAAGAAATGCCTTTATTGTTATTGCAGCATTATTATTCTTTTTCATAACTAGTTTAAATTATGTTAAAGTTTTATTTGCGGTAGCTGCCGGTTTCGGAATGTTTAAATTAGGTTATTTGAATTTAAAAAAGTATTATAAGAATCATTTACATATCATTGATTCGATGCTACCACATTACTTAAAGGGACTTGAAATTTTGATTCAACACTATACTGTTCCAGTAGCAATTGGTAAATCAATTGAAGATGCTCCAGATATTTTCAAAGAGGGATTACATGAAATGATTGAAAAAATCAATGCAGGTGATTCTTCGATTGAACCTTATATGGAATTTGCAAGAAAATATCCAGTAAGAGATTCAATGCGTATGATGCGTTTATTATATCGTTTAAGTTTAGGTCGTCAAGAACGTAAACAAGAACAATTAATGATGTTTTCAAAAACGATATCTAATTTACAACAAAAAGCACGTGAAACAAGATATAAAACCCGTTTGGATAAAATGGAAGGTAAAACAACATCAATGTTACTGGCAACTGGGCTGGGTTTAATGGTTTTACTAATTGTTTCTGTAATGCAAATGATTCAAATGTAAAATTGATATAAAATAATTGATAAAATAAAAAATAAAGTTTATAATAATTATAGATAATAAAGGAGGAGTTTTATAAATGAAAGAAGCGACTGGAGAATTAAACATGACTGTAATTACAGTAGTTGCTA
>JAEEKO010000079.1 GCA_016282415.1 Caryophanales bacterium
AATTGACATAATTGGTGTTGCAATTACTAGGCCAATTATACCAAAAAGATTACCAAATAGCAATAGTCCAAAGATAATTAATAAGGGATTTAATTTGCTTTGGTGACTCATAACTAACGGACCATATAAATAATTTTCTAATAATTGAATAATAACACAAGTTATTAATGCCATATAACCTAATTTGGTACTAATTCCAAAAGCAATAATAACTACCGGGATTCCTCCAATATATGGTCCAATATAAGGAATAATATCAGTAATTCCACATAATAAACTATAGATTAATGGATGTGGCACTTTAATAATCAAAAAAGCAACATATGATGTTAAAAATACTAAAAATGCCACAATAAATGTTCCATTAACACATGATCTTGCCGTTTTACTTATTTTATCCATTAAACTACTAATAAACACTCTTTTTGAAGGTGGGAAACAATTTAAAATAAAACTATTAACAACATCATAATTGATTAAAGCATACAACCCAATTACTAAACCCACCAACAAATAAAATACATAATTAATACAATTCTTAGTTAATGACATAATATTTGGTAATAAACCACGGGCATACTTAATAAAGAAAGCATTAAGCTTTTTAACATAATCTGGATTTTTTAAAATCCTTAGTAATATTTGATTAATCTTATTATAACTATCATTTAAAATATGATGGATATTACCAAATTCACTATTTAAATCCGGAAAAATAAATTTAAACAATAAAATAAGTATGCCAAAAATAAAGAAATAAATCATAATGCTCCCAATTACTGGAGGAATTCGAAAGATTTTTAATTTATCAAGAATTGGCTTTAAAATCCAAGCAATAATTAATCCAATTAAAAATGGGATAATAATTTTCATAATACGGCAACATAACAAATAAAATCCATATGTCTTAAAGATATGAAATGAAACCATTACAATAATCATAATTAATAAAAAATATATCAATTTTAAGATTTTCTTAACTAATATAACATTCTCATTATTCTTTTTCATAAGTCCTCTATTTAATATTATGCCAAAATAAAATAGTACTATAAGTACTATTTACATTTTTTCAATCATTTTTTTAGCATCATTAACCGTTTTCTTTATTGCTTTATCAGCTTCATCCTTATTCATAAAGTACATCGCACCTAATGAACCAATCATTCCAGTCATTAAGCCCATTGTAAATAATGTTCCTTTTTTCAATTTAATCACTCCTTGTTATTAGGATTAACTAAATTAATTAAAATATACATTTAAAAAACTAATTAAGCCGGTATTTCGATCCGAAGCATAATCATTTAAGATTGCATCCAAGAACGCTTGTTTCTCACCTAAAATAATAATACTCTTCTTACCACGGGAAACTGCAGTATATAAAAGTTTATTATATAGCATACGATGGTAGTTATTGGAAATTGGAATTATAACAAAATTAAATTCACTACCTTGGCTCTTATGAATTGATATTGCATAAGCATGTTTAATATTTATTAAATCTTCCTTTTTATAAATAATATAGTTACCAAAGAAATTAATCATTACTTCTTTTTTAACTAAATCGATATGTTCAATATAACCAATATCACCATTAAATACATTATTATCCGGATCATTAACGAGTTGTAATACTTTATCATGTTCCTTATAAATAACATCATTAAATTTTAATTCATTTTTCTTATCTGGATTAAAAATATCACGGAGCATTATATTTAAATTATCAATTCCGTTTTCACCTTTATATAACGGTGCCAAAACTTGAATATCATTTTCATTATATCCTTTAGCAATAGCTTTATTAATAATTTGCTTTAAAGTTCCTTTTATTTGATAATTATTAGTTTCAATAAAATTATAATCATCTTTAGGAGTAAAGAAATCGCTTTCAGTATTACGCTCTTTAATTTCACTAGCTAAAATTGGAATATAAGAATTACTAGTTTGACGATAAATTGCATTTAACGGACAGTAATGAAATTTATTGCTTAAGATTAAGTCTCTTAATACATTACCAGCTCCTACTGATGGTAATTGAAAATAATCACCGACTAAAACTAAGGTAATATTTGCGGTTAAACCTCGTAATAATGATGCAAATAAGAAGTTATCAATCATACTCATTTCATCAACAATAATTAATTTATGATAGTTTTTATTATATTCATTAATTTGAAATTCGTTATTATCTTTATTCCATTTTAAGAAGCGATGAATTGTTGTTGCTGGTAAGTTAGTCTTCTCGCACATTCTTTTAGCAGCTCGACCCGTAGGAGCTAAAAGGGCAATATCTGACAATATCTGTTCACTATTTAAACGTAATTTCTTTATATATAATTTACAAATAGCATTAACAATAGTAGTTTTACCAACTCCAGGTCCCCCACTAATAATTGTAATTCCATTATTAACAGCCGAAAGAATTGCATTTTTTTGTTCAGTATTATAATTAATTTCGTATTCTTCTTCTAATTCTTTAATATCTTTAAGTGTGGCTATTTTTTTATCCATTTTGTTAATACGAGCTAAATATTCGGCAATTGCTTTTTCATCTTCATAAACATCACATAAATAATAATGATTATTATCATTAATAACGTTTCCCAAATCAATTAATTCTTCCAAATAATTATCTAAGGCAACATCATCAAGATTTAAATTGAATTCATGATTAACAAACGCTAGTAAATCATCAAACAAGGCATAAGTAGAACCACTTTGAAAGCCCATTCGTTTCAATGATTCAATGATACAAGCTTTAGCTCTAAGTGCATCATTATTATTAAGCTTATCTAAATAAATCTTATCTAATTTATTAAATGGAACATATTCAATTAAAGAATAAATATCTTCTTTAACTAATATTAACGTTTTATCACCAAAATTATTAATTAACTTAGTAGCATCAGGAATCGAAAAACCATATTCTTGTAGCTTTAATAAAGTTTCATCAATTTGGCTATATTTTAAAATACTTTCATAAATCTTAGCAGCTTTCTTTTCAGATAAACCATCAATTTTTAATAATGCATTGGGATCTTCTTTAATTATATTTAGAGCATCCAATCCAAGTTCATCAACAATTTTAACAGCCGTTTTAACTCCACAGCCTTTAATTAAATCACTAGTTAAAAATTCTATTAAAGCATCCTTACTATCTGGTAAAATACGATTATAATTCTTAACTACAAACTGATTACCATAACGTTCATGATACATATAATAACCATCAAATTGATAATAATCATCAAAATTAAGTTCCATAAATGTTCCGGTAAAAGTAATTGTACGATTTAAAAAATCTTTTACTTCTTCATCATCAGTATCTTTTACTTTAAATAAACCAATTTTATAACCATTTGAACCTTCATATATTATTTGTCTTACTTTACCTTTAATAAAACCCATTACTTAAGTTCTCCTATCACATAATCATCGAAGGCTTCAGTAATTAAAATATTATAAAATTCATTATGATTTAAAGTTTCTTTAACTACTACTTTTAAATAGTTACTAGTATGGCCTACCGAACCATCATGGTTAGTCTCAATTAATACTGGAACAACCTTACCAACAAATTGTTCATTATAAGCTTTATTTAACTTATCACTTAATCTTATCAATTTAATAGCGCGCTCTTTTTTAACTCTTTCATCGACTTGATTAGGTAAACTAGCTGCTACTGTATTATTACGTTTTGAATATGGAAAAACATGAACTTTTGAAAAATTTACTTTAGTAATTGTATCAAGAGTTTCAGCAAATAATTCATCAGTTTCACCAGGAAAACCAACAATACAATCCGTAGAAATATTTACATCCGGACGAATTCCTCTAATTTCATTAATCTTATTAACAAAGAAATCAATATCATACTTACGATTCATTGCTTTTAAAATTGCATTGCTACCACTTTGAATCGGTACATGTAAGTGATTACATATTTTTTCATTATTCTTAAATTCATTTAAGAATTTTTCATTTAATTCAGTAGCTTCAATTGATGAAATACGAATATGTTTTAAGCCATCAATCTTACTAATCTCATGAATTAAATCGGTTAAATCATGACCATTATCAAAATAACTACCTGTGTGAATACCAGTTAGTACAACTTCCTTAAAACCATTATTAACTACTTCTTTAATTTCACTTACAGCAATATCAAAGTTTTTAGAGCGAATACTTTTACGCAATAACGGAATAACACAATAACTACAAAAATTGTTACAACCATCTTGAATCTTAATAAAAGCACGCGTACGATCATGAAAATTACTAATTTTCATATCTTCAAAATCAATAAAACGATCATCATAAAACTTAATAACTTTTTGATGATTATTTAAATATTCTTTTACATAATCTATAATCTTACTCTTATCTTGAGTCCCAATTAAAATATCAATATCTAAATCATTATAGTTTTCACGTTTATATTCAGAAGAGCAACCACAAACTACTAAAATGGCATCAGGATTAGCTTTTCTGGCATGACGAATCAGTTTAGCACTTTTATTATCCGCTTGATTAGTAACACTGCAAGTATTAACAATAATAACATTAGCATCTTCTAAATTGTCAGTATATACAAACTCTTCTTCTAAAAATGAAGATTTAATAAATTCGCTTTCATAAGTATTAACTTTACAACCTAAAGTTATAATATTAAATTTCATTTTTTCACTCCTTTCTTCATGTAAAAAACTCATAACATTAAGCGTCATGAGCTAGAATAAATATACTTTCAAAATTACCATCTGGTAAATTATTGATTAATTCATTCTTACTATTTATATCTAAAGTTTTAAAGAACTCTCTAAAATCGAGCAAAAGGGAATCATCAATACCACGCTTATCAAAGATAGTTGCAACAGTATTATAATCACCTAATTTGGCAAAAAAACGGTAATAAGGTAAATACTCTTTATCAAGAATAAATCTAAAAGTACCTATTTTATCATTTTGACTGCAATTTAAAACCATTATGCTTAAACGACTTAATTTATTACCATTACTTAAAACCGTTAAACGAAATAAATAAGTAATTGTATTAGCATCAAGACCATGAAAAAGTTCCCTGGTTTTTTTCTCAGCTTGACTTATCGCATAAGCTCTAGCCTTTGCTTTTTTTTCATCAGGTAATTGTTCAGCAACATCAAGCGCAATTTGAAGTAATTTATCAATTATATTCAGCTTTTTATAAAGATTCTCAATTCTAGAGCCTTCTTTATATAGTGTAGCGTCACTTAATTCAATACTGCTCATTTTATAACTCCCCACTACCTTTAATTATAATGCATTAAAATTATTAATACAATAAAAAAACAATCTTTTAAAGATTGTTTTGTAACATTTTTAAAGCTTGTAAGAATGACTCTTCTTCATTAATATTAATAACTACACTATTCTTTGATGGAACTTCATTCAAACTATTAATATCAACTTGTTTAACTTTTAAATCTGGAGTTATTTCTAATTCAGCAGTATAACGAAGTTTATTTTGTTCTTTATTAACTAATTCATCATAACTGATAATAGCTTGTTCTTCTTGCATACGTTCATATTCCGTTAACGAATCATATGTTTTGTTAGATGCTTCTTCAGTACTTAACTTATTAGTTAAAGTGTCTAAATCAATAATTGCTAATTCTTCATCAGTTAAATCTTGATCTTCTGGTAATACTTCTTCAACATAAGGATTAACCACATTATTAGAATTAACCACATCACTAGAATCAGTTAAAGTAATATCTTTAATTTCATCATTATTATAATTAATTTTAATAATATAAAACATTACAATTATTAAAACTAATAATAAGATTATCGCTCCAAAGAAGACATAATCAGCATTAGTTAATGATGAGAAAAAACTTAATAAATTTATCATGTAATCACGCATATTACCACCACAATTTAATTATACAATAAAACCCCACTACTTCAAACAAAAATATGATATTAGACATTATATTTGTAAATAAAAATGTAAATGTTTGACAATGCCATTATAATTGACAATATTTAACAATATATTTTACAAATTATTATTATATTTAATGTAAATAAAAAGTAACACTTATGTTAAGTATTACATTAATTTTACTATTCAACTTTAAATGGTTTAAAAACAAAATTTTCCTTAGTTGATGAATCCAAATTTAATGTTCCCTTCTTATCTTCTAATGAAGCATAGAAAGCGGGATAATTATTAAGTTGTTCAATGTTTACCGTATTTATATAAACTTCATTACCATCATTCATACGCAATAAGAAACGTTTCTCATCAATGATATTTTCGTTAGAATAAAGTGGCTTATATTCAATTTCACTAATCATACTAATTACCGATTGATCAATTAAATTAAAATCTTGAACAAAGTCTTGATAAATATCGTTAGGAACATAGTTAATTAATGATGGAATCATAATATTAACTAAATCCTTTGATATAGTTACATTACCGCTTAATACAATCATATTTAAATTACGATCGAAGAATAAGTATTTATTTTCCGTAACCTTTATCGTTAACTTGCCGGTAAACTCTTTTTTGATTTCAACATCTTTAACTAAAGGATTCTTTTTAATTTTCTTCTTGAGACTATTACTAGAATTACGGTATAGTGGTGGATAGTCTTTAAGATTGCCAGCCATTATTATATCGTAATCAGATAAATACTTATTACCTTCGATATAAATATTTAAAGTTGGCATAAAGTAAAAATAAGCAATTTGAAGTCCAATTATAAAAATAATTATAGAAGTAATAATTAATTTAGCAAAATTTAATTTTAACTTTTTATTTTTACTTTTCTCTTTCATAATTTAACCACTTTCTATTCAATAATCTCTTGTTCTAAAAATAATTCAACGTTATCGTTATCTTTAACTTTTTGCTTTATTTCATTAATTAAATTAACAATATCGGCTCCTGAAGCATTACCTTTATTAATAATGAAGTTAGCATGTTTTTCACTTACATAAGCATCATTAATATGATAATTTTTAAATTCATTAACTTCTACTAAACGTCCTGCAAAATCTCCTTCGGGATTTCTGAAAACACTTCCAGCTGATGGATATTCTAATGGTTGAGATGCTTTACGACGTGTTAAGCGATCTAAGATTAATTCTTTAGCTTCTTTAACATCAACATTTCTAAGTTTTAAGCTCGCCCCAAGTATAATATATCTATTAGTTTCTTTAAATATTGAGTCACGGTATTTAAACCCACAATCTTCTTTATTTATTTCTTTAATTTGATTATCATCTTTATCTAATACTTTAACTGAAACCACAAAATTACTGATTTCATCATTATAAGCCCCAGCGTTATTATAAATGATACCACCAATTGTTCCTGGAATTCCTGATGCCCATTCTAGACCACCAAGGTTTTCTTTATATAATTCATTTATTAAAGCCCCTGGCATAACTCCAGCGCCAACATAGTATTCATTATCATTTAATTTATTAATCTCATTAAATTCTAGTTTAATAAAAGGATAATCATAACTTTCTCTTTTTAAAATAATGTTACTACCATTGCCAATAATAAAATATTTATCATGATAATCATTAACAAAATTAACTAAATTATCAATACTATTAATGCTAATAAAATATTTACATAAACTATCTACTTTGTAAGTATTATAATCTTTAAGAGAAATATGTTCTAATACCTCACCATATTTATTAAATTCCATTATTGTTCACCATATCTTTTATAATTTGATAAATTGTTTCACTTGAATTGATATTATCTAATTTCTTTAAACTATCTTTAATAATTGTTTTCGTCTTAATATCATTCATAATAATATCAATCTTTGATTTTAAGAGTTCTTCATTTAAATCTTTTTCTTCAATCATTAAACATGCTTTTTTATCTTCTAAAGCTTTAGCATTAAAGAATTGATGATTATTTGCAACATAAGGAGACGGAATTAAAATTGATGGAATATGTAGTGCAATTATCTCACTTATGGTACTAGCACCAGCACGGGTTACTAAACAATCAGCACTTTTTAAAATACGTGGTAAATTATCAAAGTATGGTAATACTTTAACATTACTTGGAATATCTAAATTATTTACAAAATCATTATATAAACCATTACCGGTTATATATAAAACCTCATAGTTTTCATTACCACAATTAGCAATAAAGTTCTTCATTGAATTATTAATGGTTTTACTACCTAAAGAACCAGCAACTACAACGATTAACTTTTTATCTTTAGTAAAACCTAGTTTAGTTTTATCATAGTTTTCCATTGATTTAGCATTTTCACCACAAGGATTTCCGGTAAATTTAATATTTGAATTTTTGAATTTATCTTTACTAGCATCAAAAGAAACACCAACAACATCTGCATATTTAGAAATAGCTAAGTTGGCTTTGCCAGGAATCGTATTTTGTTCATGGATAAAAGTTTTAATATTTAACTTTTTAGCGGCTTTTAATACTGGATATGTAACATAACCACCAACACCAATAACAACATCTGGTTTAAAGTTTTTCATAATATTTAAACATTTTTTATAAGCTTTACGAATCAAAAAAACATTTTTTATATCACGAATAATATTAGTTTTTGATAAACCGTAGATTTCAATTGCTTCATATGGAATATTTGATTTAGGGACAATTTCCTTTTCCATACGATTGTGCGTTCCAATATATAAAACTTCGGTATTCTTATCATGTTCTAAAAATTTATTTATAATTGCTAAGGCCGGATAAATATGTCCTCCAGTACCTCCAGCAGTAACTATAATTTTCAATCTAATCACCTAATATAATTATACTATCAATATTTAAAAATATCTTATTTTTGTAAAAAAATGTGTCAAGTAAAAAGTAAGAAATTACTTTCTTACTATATGTTTTGGTAAACCATTCTCATAAATAGGAGTTAATTCTCCCATAATTAATGGTCTAGCATAATCTAAATATTCTTGTTTCATTTGTTTGTTTTGAGAATCAATCCATTCAATTGGAACTTTCTTTTCAACGTTAGCAATATTATGGATATCGTAAACTTCATAATTTACAGTATAAGGATTATTATTAACACGCATGATTGTAGCCATCATACCAGTTTTACCTTCAAATACCGCTTGAACAGCAGCAGCACCACTACCTTCTGCTTCTTCAATATCAGTTAATGATGCAATATGAGTAGCAGCACGTTGTAATGTTGAAAGTTCAATAGCACGTGTTTTTAAACCCGTTTCTTTATTAATAATATTAGCTAATGTAACAGCACTACCTGATAGTTGTTTATGGCCAAAAGCATCAACCGCACGATCACTATCACCATATTCACAAATGAATTTACCATCCTTATCATGGATACCTTCAGAAATAGCAATTACTACACTTTTCTTTGTAGCAACTAAATTATTAACACGAGCTTTAAACTCATCCATGTCAAAATCCTCTTCTGGTAAATAAATGGCATCAACACCTTCACAATCGTTACCTTTAGCAAGTGCCGCACCACATGTTAACCATCCAGCATGACGACCCATAATTTCAACGATTAATACGGTTGGTTTATTAATACCAAATGAAGCATTATCACGAATAACTTCTTTAATACTAGTAGCAACATATTTAATAGCACTACCATAACCAGGACAATGATCAGTAATCGGTAAATCATTATCAATAGTTTTAGGAACACCCATAAATAATTGACGCTTATTATTTAACGCTGCATAATCGGCTAACATTTTAATAGTATCCATTGAGTCATTACCACCAGTATAGAATAAAGCATCAATTTCATATTTATCTAATATTTCAAAGATTTTTTCATATACTGCTTGATCATCTTCAAATTTTGGTAATTTGAAACGACAAGAACCTAAAAAAGCACTTGGTGTTCTCTTAAGTAATTCATAGTTATCATTGTCTTTAAAATAATCATCTAAATCAATGATATTTTCCTTTAAAAATCCTTCAATACCATATACCATTCCATATACAGTTTCTACCCCTAATTCTTTTGCTTTTTTATAAACTCCCGCAATACTAGAATTTATAACTGCTGTTGGTCCTCCTGATTGACCAACTATGATCTTCTTAATCATCCTTTATCACCCAAAATAATTTTAACAAAAAAACTAATAAAAGTCATTATGATTTTTAACTATTTTGCATCATTAATTAATAATCCTACACTAATCATACTAATCAAAAATGATGAACCGCCATAACTTAAAAATGGTAATGTTACTCCATAGACATTGCACTCATAACTGAAATCTGTCAGGTAACAACTACACTATAACTGTTTTTGTAAACTGCATCCTCTAAAAGGATATTTATTTGTTAATTATAGTATAAACTTTTTGATTATAATAATTTTCACCTAGTTTATAACTATCTTCTCTTTCAGATTCAAAATGCATACCAATACTTTCAGCTAGTTTAATAGATGCTTCATTTTCTAAAACAATATTAGCATCTATTCTATGAAATTTTAATTTATTAAACCCAAAATCAATTACCTTTGCTGTTGCTTCTTTTCCATAACCCCTATTATTATATTTATAACTTATAATATATCC
>JAEEKO010000080.1 GCA_016282415.1 Caryophanales bacterium
ATATTTTATCATACCAATAATCAAAAAAGGATGGTATTAAAGAACGTAATTATTTAAAACCAAATAACTTTACTAAAGATCCACAACGTTCGAGACAAGTTAATGATTTAATTAAAAAAATGAAAAGACAAATTCGTGTTAATGGTGGACAACACAGTGCTACAATGCACTACTTAACTAATTATGGTTATATTCCATTATGGATTGTTGTTAAAGTATTGTCGTTTGGTATCGTAAGTGAGCTATATTCAATTCTTACTAATGAAGATCAAAATGATATTGCGGAATTATTTAATGTTAATCGTACCGATTTAGCAACATATCTATCAATTCTTTCTAACTTTAGAAATTTATGTGCTCATGAAGATATTTTATTTGATCACCGTACACATCGTGTTATTGCTGATACTAAATACCATCATTATTTAAATATTGAACAAGAAGATGGTGAATTTGTTTATGGAAAAGAAGATTTATTTGCATTAATCTTAATATTAAAACATGTACTTCGTAAAGCTGACTTTAGTTTATTAATGAATGAATTAAGTTATGAAATCGATGTTTTAGATGGTCGTGTTCATTCGATTGAAATTAGACGTATTTTAGAGTTAATGGGATTCCCAGAAAACTATAAAGATATAGTGAGGATGTAAGTATGAAAAGAATATTAGGTTATATTGCAGTATTCTTGATTTGTATTGGATTAAGTGCTGGAACTTGTTTTTTAGTATTACATTTCTTTCCTAAAACTGTTAAAAAGGTAACTAATATTTCTAAATTAGAACGTGAAGTAACTATTACTGATAATGGTATTTCGGAAGCAGTAAATAAGATTTATGATGCAACGGTGGTTATTATTACTAGTAAAGATAACAGAGTAGCTGGTTCTGGTTCGGGATTTGTTTATAAAAAAGATGATAATAAAGCTTATATTATTACTAATAATCATGTTGTAAGTATTGGTAATGGTTATAGTATTAAATTATCCAATGAAGAAGTGGTTGAAGCTAAATTAGTTGGTACGGATCAACTTGCTGATATAGCAGTATTAAGTGTTAGTGCGGATAAAGTATTAAAAGTTGCAACTATTGGTGATTCAACGAAGATGAGTGTTGGTGATACTGTTTTTGCTGTCGGAGCACCACTTGATTATGAAACGTATTCATTTAGTGTAGCTCGTGGTATTTTATCTGGTAAAGATCGTGCGGTTGAGGTATCTTTAAGTAATAGTAGTAGTGCTGATTGGGTTATGAAAGTTTTACAAACTGATACAGCTATCAATTCTGGTAATAGTGGCGGACCATTATGTAATGTTAATGGTGAAGTAATTGGTGTTACCAATATGAAACTTGCCAAGACTGGTGTTGAAGGTATGGGATTCGCAATTACTATAGAAGATGCTAAAGAATCTGCTGATAACATTATTAATGGTAAGAAAAAAGAATATCCATATATTGGAGTTACAACTTATAATGTATCAGATTTAATATATTACAACTTAAACAGTAATGTTTCTAGTGGCGTAATGATTGCTAAATTAGATGAAAAAGGTTCAGCATATCAAGCTGGATTAAAAGAAAAAGATATCATTTTAAAGGTTGATGATAAAAAGGTTACTAATATTGCTAATTTAAGATATTATTTATATCAACATAAAGTTGGTGATACCGTAAAATTGGAAATACTTCGTGATAATGAAACCAAAAATATTGATATGAAACTAGTTAAGTAATGGGGGAGAGTTAAATGCGTAAATTTGAAATAGCTAAGGGTTGGGAAGATAAAAATATTAATATTCCAGTTCGAAAAACTGCTCGTGCTGCCGGCTATGATATTGAAGCAGCTGAAGATATTATTATTCCTAAATATGAACCAGGAATAAAGCCAACATTAATTCCAACAGGATTAAAAGCTTATTGTGAAGAAGATGAATGCTTCTTACTGTTAAATCGTAGTAGTGGACCTAAAAAAGGTTTCTTAATGGCTAATAGTGTGGGATTAATTGATAGTGATTATTATGGTAATCCGGATAATGATGGCCATTTCTACTTTTCATACTTTAATTGTAGTGATCATGATATTGAAGTTAAAAAAGGTGATGTTATTGGCCAAGTAGTGTTTACTAAATTTTTAACAGTTGAAAATGATAATGCTACTGGTGATCGTCAAGGAGGATTTGGTTCAACTGATAAATAAACTCAGATAATTCTGAGTTTTTTTGTTGAAAGTGTTTTTAAAATTCATTATAATTAGAAAAGTGCGATATATATTAATGGAGGATTATTATGTTTAAATTGATAAAGAATTTAACAATTAAAGATGTTTTATTTGCAATCGTTGCATTATTCTTTATTGTTTTTCAAGTATATCTTGATTTAAAGACACCTGATTATATGTCAAAAATAACTGAACTAGTAACCACCGGTGGATTAATGAAAGATATTTTGAAACAAGGAGCATACATGTTATTATGCACGTTCGGTGGTTTAGTATGTGCAGTGATAGTTGGTTATATAACTGCCCGTGTTGGAACATCATTTTCTAAAACTCTACGTCGTAAAATATTTAAGAAAGTTAACTCGTTTAATATGGGTGAAATTAAAGGGTTTTCAACTAGTAGTTTAATTACGCGTAGTACGAATGATGTTATGCAAGTTCAAAACTTTATTACTATGGGACTTCAAATGTGTGTTAGATCACCAATTATGGCAATATGGGCAATTAGTAAAATTGCTAATAAAGGATTTGAATTCTCTGCGGTTACTGCTGGAGGAATATTAATTATAATTAACGTAATTGCAATTCTTTTAATTACGGTATTACCTAAATTTAAAGTTATTCAAAAATTAACGGATGATTTAAATAATACAACGCGTGAAAATGTTACGGGTATTCGTGTAATTAGAGCATTTAATGCCGAAAAATACCATCAAAAAAGATTTAATAAAGCTAATCAAAGTTTAACCAATACTCATATGTTTATTCAAAAACGGATTGCATTAATGAACCCAACCATGACTATTGTTATGCAAGGCTTATCACTAGCAATTTATGTTATTGGAGTAAGTTTGATTAATAATACTATTAACCCTGCGGATAAGATTACGCTGTTTGGTAATATGGTAGTATTTACGTCATATGCCGTTCAAGTTATTTTCTCGCTAATTATG
>JAEEKO010000081.1 GCA_016282415.1 Caryophanales bacterium
TACCAATCAACTCGTCATTACTTAACAATACTAAATAAAACTTTTTAGCATCTTTTTTGTCATAATCAACAACAAAATTTAAAGTTGGACAAGTATTTCCACTAAATACATAATTTAATACATTTAAATTTCCATTAACCCCAGCATCAGAGCCTTTTCTACAATACACTGCTTTTTTATCGCAATCAATATTATAAAACGTTCCCGGTATATTAACACTCGCTGGGCATTCTTTCTTCTTAAATGATTCGCAATAATTAACAACTGAATCAGCAACATGACTATACATTAATCGAGCATCACTGCCAGCAAAATAAAGGTCTGTTCCATTAAGTTTGCGATTAAGAGAAATACTACTATTATTGAAGGGAATATCATTAATTAAAAAACTACCATCATTTTTTCTAGTAATGTTAATTTCTCCAAAATTATCCCCTAGTTCATTAACCGGATTATAAGTACAAGTAATTTCCGCATTAATACTTATTGGAATTAAGATAAATAAACTCAAAGCAATTGTTAATAATCCTTTTTTCATAAAGTCACTCTCCATTTAAATTATAACAAACCGCATAAAAAAAAACAATTCATAATGAATTGTTTTACAGTTTAGTTAATTATTCTTCATTTCCCCAAGCTGCTGCAGCATTAGTTTTACATGTATCACTTGCTGGATTACTAATACATTTAGCACATGGTTTATATTTGTTACCGTTATCAACTAAGTTCATAATTACACCAACTAATGTTGGAATGAAGAAGATAACAACAGCAGCAATAGCACGACGCATTAATGAAGCTGTAGCTTTCTTAATTTCGTCTTCTTTGTTACTTGTAACAGCCTTTCCTAAATCTAACATACCGAAAATGATTAATAATAGTGGAATAATGATTTTGAATACTAACATAATCCATCCAACTACTTGCCATACATTTGCAGTATCAGTACAGAAATTTTCAGTTGTACCTGCTAATAAATTAATAAACATATATTTACCTCATTTCTCTTTCTTTTTATAATTTAATTTTATATTTTTTACCATTAATTGTCAAGCAATATTTACAGTAATTGTAAACTATTCTTAGCTATTTTTCTTACCAAAGAAACTAAAAATATTACTTGTTTTATCCCCTTTACCACTCAAACGATTAAATCCTAATGCGATAAGCAAATCTTCAATTACTTTATGGCTATCTTTACGATCGTCTAAATAAGGAATATTAAATAAGATATGACTTCCTGATTCAAATTCAAAATCAGATACATCATGACTATTTAATGTACTCTTATTTAAGATAATCTTATCGTTTTTATGAGTTTGGAATACCATTTTATTATTTCTAATTAATTTGTTTAATTTAATAATACCTGGTTCAATTAAGTAAATAACTTCACTACATTGTTTTTCAAAATCCGGAGTACTATTACTTAAATCAACAATAATAACATCTTTATCATTATTTTTAGTTATTGATTGAGCAAGAGAAACATCATTAATACTCTCCAAACGTTTATCATTAAAGAAAGTAAAATCACGAGTATTTAACTCTAGACCACATACGCTATAACTCTTGTCTAACTCTTTAACCATTAAATATGCTAATGTTGTAGAACCTGCACCACTTGTTAAGTTTCTGATACCAACAATTCTGGTTTTATTAAATGATTCAACTGGTCGATCAACATAAACAATTTTTTCATTAGTAACAACTTCTGGTTCTGGAACACTTGGTGTTACTGGATTTAATTGATGGAATTGAGCCACATCTTTATAAGTATTAGGATTATCAATTAAGAACTTAATAGAATCAATATTTCTTGTAAAATTATATATACCCATACTAATTAGACCAGAAATAAATGATGGTTCATTAACCGTTTCTGAATCGTCTAGTAATAATATAATTTTGCTCATATCAAATTCTAATGATAACATTTGATAGGTACTTAACTTGTCATAATCTTTTAATGCTGTTACATCAAGAATCATCTTGTTGTAATAGTAATTAGTAAAATTAGAAACTAATTCTTCGACACTAAATTCACCATTTAAATTTTTTATAACGTCAATATCAAGCCCCATTAATAAAGCTTGATACTTATTTGAAACAACAACATTCATTTTTTCACACCCTTTTTATTCGTGAATATTTATTAAACTGCACCAGTACCTAAACCCCAATAAGCATATAATTTTTGAGCTTCTTCAGAGTTAACAAATACCTTTAATATATTATCTTTACCATAACTTTGATAAGTACTAACGTTAGAGTTATAACCATCTTCGTCATAATTACGTCCTAAAATACCCTTATAAAGGTTAGTAACAGTTTGTGGAATTCCTTTTTCATCAAAATACTTAGTAGCTTCAGGCGAATTATACATGTTATAAACATTTTCTGCCATCTTACCACTACGTAAGTTGTCATTAATTTCATTTTCTGATGGTTGTCCAATAACAACATCTCCACTATCAGCTCTCATATATTGGTATACTTGCCAAATATATAAACGTCTAGCATTCATTTGGATATTTCTAGAAGTTTCATTAGAACAGTTACCAGCACTATCACAAGCTCTCGCAGTAATCGTGTAGTTAGCATCCTTATTTGCTAAAGTTCCATAATATGCATTACCCGTACAATCTTGCCATGTACCATTAATCTTAACTTGATATATTATCTTACTACCTTCATCATTAAATTGATATGTTATCTTACCACTATCATCATCAGTAGACCCGCCAACGTTTATTGTAAAGGTCGCACTACCCTCTTTAATTACTGGATTAGTTAACTTAAAAACAGTTGGAACTGTAGGCGGAGTTTTATCAGTAGATTCTTGAATAATATCAACCGTTTTTTCAATAACTCCACCATCAGTATCAGCAGCAAACAATTTTAAACCATCGCCATTAAAATATACTTCTAAACTTTCTCCTTCAACTTTAAAAGTTGTAAGATCACCTAAAACAGGAATACTGAATTTAAAAAATAATCTTACACGATAGTAAGCGCGATTATTATAGTTATATAATTCTTTGTGTTTTTTTCCTTGAACAGGTACTTGAATTTTTTGAATACAATAATAATATTTATCATTCTTATGATCATTATCAACTAATTGATAAGTACTATCTTCATTAGCTTTATTAATATCAATTGAAGTAACGCCAGTCCAGTTTAAATCGCATTTTCCTTTAGCACTATAACCATTATTGGTTAAATATGATGCGATTAACTCACGGGCACCAGCAGGATCGGAAATAGAGCTATCAAGCGCACTATACGTGAATCCGTCTTCACGTTCGATGATACTTATTATTTCATTTTTAACTTTAAATGCTCTTGTATAGTTAATTGTTAAAGTTATAAATGCAACAAAAAATAAAATGAAAACAATAACAATTTGCATTGTCCATGTTCCACCGATTGACTCACGCATAAAGATACCTCCTTTACTTAATTAATATTACCCCTGACTTTTTGCTCCCATTTGATATGTATCACCATAATTTTTGAAACTAAATACTGATCCAAAAATAGGTAAATCTAATTTATAAAAAACAACGGTACGATAATACTTTCTAAGTGGTATGTCATCATGTTCTGGAACTTCAATAGCTTTAACACAATATACTCCTGTTTTCCCATCACCTTGATATGTTCCACTTACATCATAAGCTCCATAATCACTTGGACAACGTCCAGTACTTTTAAAACCAACATTACTTAAATATTTAGCAATTTTAGCACGAGCATTATCATCAAAATCTTTTGATCTTTGAATATTATTTACAATATTGTTTTTTACAGCATATGATCTTGCATAATTAATAGATAGGCATAAATATCCTGTAAAAAGTAATACAAATACTACAACTATTTGAAATAAATAACTAGTTCCAATACTCTCTTTCATTTGTTACTACCCTTTCCATGGACATTTAATTGGCTTACCAACTTTTTTACCATTATCATCATAATATTGGCATTCAACTTTACCAGTTTTACGATCTAACTTACTACCATCACATACTACATTATTACAATTTTGTGTATATGTTAAATTACTTCTAATTAAAGGCCATAAAACAGCATAGAAAAAAGCCACTAGAACTGCAACTAGTGTTACTACAACAACAGTCATGTTTAATTCTCCAGTGGCTTGTCTCATATGTTATTACCTCTTTAAATATTAATCTTTAACTTTACAATATACATCTTCTGTCTTACCATCATCTTTAGTGTATGTACATTTACATTTTGATCCACTTGTACAAGTAGCAGGACAAATTGCATCGGCACACTTGGTATTAGATGCTAAACTATTTTTAATAGCAGGCCATACAATTGCATAGAAGAATGCAGCAACAGCAGCAATAGCAACTACTGTAATTACAGTCATGTTTAATTCTCCAGTCGCTTCTTTCATTTATAAAACTCCTCCTTTATTATCTATAATTATTATAA
>JAEEKO010000082.1 GCA_016282415.1 Caryophanales bacterium
AGCACCATCAATTGTTGTTTCAAGTAATGGGCTTGATACTGCTTGACGAGCAGCTTCAATTGCACGATTTTCACCAACACCTAATCCGATACCAATAATCGCATTACCACGATTTTCTAAAACGGCTTTAACATCGGCAAAGTCTAGGTTAATTAAACCAGAAACAGCAATTAAATCTGAGATTGATTGAACACCACGATGTAATACATTATCTACTTCAGAGAATGCATCAATCATTGGAGTTGTTTTATCAATGATATCTCTTAAACGATCATTTGGAATAACGATTAAGGTATCAACATGTTTTCTTAATTCTTCTAATCCAACTAAAGCTTGTTCCATACGACGTGGTCCTTCAAACTTAAATGGCTTAGTAACGATAGCTACTGTTAATGCTCCAAGTTCTTGAGCAATTTCAGCAACGATTGGAGCAGCACCAGTACCAGTACCTCCACCTAAACCACAAGTAACAAATACCATGTCAGCACCTTTTAATGCTTCTTCAATTTCAGCTTTAGATTCAATTGCTGATTCACGTCCAACTTCTGGATTAGCACCAGCTCCTAAACCTTCAGTTATATTTGCACCAATTTGTAATTTATTTTGACATTTACTAGCATTTAATACTTGTAAATCAGTATTAGCAACGATAAATTCAACACCTTGAACGCCAGACTCAATCATACGGTTTACTGCGTTACAACCTCCACCACCAACACCAATTACTTTTAACTTTGCAATAGCATCTACTTTTAATTCACTCATCCTAATTCCTCCTAATTTTCAAAAAAGTATCCAAACAACTTGTTAAATACTTTATTACTTCGACCATGATGAGTTAAATTCTTTAAATCATCATCATCAAATGCTGAGTATTCTTCTTTACGTAATTTTAACTTATAATCATAGTATTTGGCAAGTCCTACACAAGTACTATATTTATTATTACGAACTCCCATAATTGGAATGTTACCTAAAATTACTTCAGAACCAAAAATATTTTCAATAAGCAAATCAAATTCTTTTAATTCGCTTACCCCTCCTGTAATAATTATATAACTAATCTGCTTTTTTGTTAAGTGATTTATTTGTTTTTTTGAATATTCTAGTATTTCTTTTAATCTACTTTCGATAACTAAACTACATTCTTTTTGATTAACCGTTATTAATTCATCACTTTTATTAGTTAAATTATAGGTTTCACTAATACTAGCATTATTACTAATAGCAAGTCCTAATTTTTCTTTAATCAGCTTACCATCACTACGCGTAATATTATAAACATAAGCAATATCACTATCAATATTACTACCACCCATATCTAATACACTATTAGCAGTAATAATACCTTTATTAATAATTGAAACATTAGTAACATCACTACCAATGTTAATAATAACCCCACATTGATTATCCATTGAATCATTGTGATAAGTATAATAATCGGCAGCTCCAGATACAGAATAATCAACAATCTTTATTCCAATTTTATTTAATACATTGTATATACCATAGAAGTTTTTCTTAGGTACGGTATTTAATACCGCTTTAACACTTAGTTTAGTTCCAGAAAGTCCAATTGGATTACTAGTGTCCATATCATCAACACGGAACTTAATTGGACTTAAGTTAACAATCATACGATTGTCACTAACACGATATTCCGTTGATTTTGCTAAAACCTTAGTAATTAAATCTTTAGTAATAACAGGATTTTCTAAATCCGGAACAATTATTTCCCCACTTACAATTGAAGTGTCTAAATCATTACTAACAACATTCATTACTACTTCAGTAATACTAATATCTAACATTTTTTCCGTACGACTAAATAATTCTGTTATTGCTTCATATGCTAAATCTTGGTTAATAACAATTCCTTTTTTAATACCAGCACTTGGTATTTCATTAACCGCTAAAACATTGATATTTTTCTTATAAAGCTCAAGAATTACTAATTTAATCGTATTACTTCCAACATCTAAACTAGCTATTATTCTTCGCATATTAAAACCTCTTTATCTTACTAAGAATATTATATAAGAAAACAAGTTAAATTGCAAAGAAAAAAGCACTAAGTGCTTTTTAATTCTCTTTTCATAACTTATTCTTTCAACCGCACCGCTCGGTGTGGTTTTTTGATACCATAAAAGAGCCCCACCCGGCAAGGAGGACTAATATATGAATTATACCCAATTAACGGATAAAAAGAAAGCACAAATTGATATTTTGCTACAACAAGGATTATCTATGCGCAAAGTTGCACAAATAATGAAAATAAATCACTCAACAATATCTAGATATAAAAACAATATTTATAAAAAAAGAAAAATAGATATTGAAGAAAAATATGCAGTATTTATTAAGTATTTATTTGATCATTATGATCGAAGGCATCATTCAATAGAAGTATGTATTCATAATTTCAAAAAGAGCTATATCGCTGTTAAATGTCCTTCAGTATCTCAAACTTATAAATGGATGAGAGAAGGAAAAATATTCTTAACAAAAGATCAATTATGTTATAAAAAGCGAAGAAGCAGAAATAATAATATGATGGCACATACAATATGGAATATGAAGAATAAAACAGTATTACCAATTAGATTAAGGCCTAAATACATAGAAAAACGCAATGAAATAGAACATTTAGAGATCGATTCAATAATAGGATTAAAAAATGAACAAGAATCAATAATATCTATAGTAGATAGATGCACAAGATATTTATGGTTAATTAAGGCGGAATATAAACAAGAATATTATGTAGCTAATCTAATATATAAATTTATTATTGATAA
>JAEEKO010000083.1 GCA_016282415.1 Caryophanales bacterium
CCAATTGTAATATTATTAGTTATTACGGCAGTTATTTCTTTTTTTATTGGAGAAATGGTTGATGGCATAGTTATTTGTTTTATCATTTTATTAGATTTAATACTAGGAACATTTGAAGAATATCAAGCGGGGAAAAAAGCTGATGGTTTAGTTAATTTAATAAAGCATAATGTTAAAGTATTCCGTGATGGCGAAGAGACAATTATTGATAGTTCTTTATTGGTTCCTGGCGATATTGTTTTACTTGAATCAGGTGATCATATTGGAGCCGATATTCGAATTGTTAATTCATCTAATTTACAAGTTGATGAATCAATATTAACTGGTGAAAGTGTTAGTGTTAGTAAAACTTCTGATAAATTAAAAAAAGAAGTTCCGTTATCCGAGACAAGTAACATGCTTTTTGCTGGATGTTCAGTTGTAACTGGAAGGTGTCTTGGTGTTGTTGTATCAACAGGTATTAATACTGTGGTAGGAAATATCTTTAATGCAGTAGATACAATTAAAGAAGAGAAATCTCCACTTGCTATTAGAATGGCTAAACTATCTAATCAAATTAGTATTATGATTATTATCATTGCTTTTATTATTGCAGTGGTATTAAAAAGCAAAGGAATATCTGGTACAGAAATATTTATGGCAGTAGTAGCTTTATCAGTTTCAGCTATGCCAGAAGGACTTCCTTTGGCCCTTACTATGGCGTTAACTATTACATCAAATCAAATGGTAAAAAAGAATGTTATTGTTAAAAAATTAAACTTTGTTGAGAGTTTAGGTAGTTGTACGGTTATAGCAACTGATAAAACGGGAACTCTTACTATTAATGAACAAACAGCTAAAGTTATTCTTTTACCTAATAGAAAGAAATATGAAATATCGGGAATAGGTTATAAAATAAATGGTGAAGTACTTAAAGTAGATATTGAAAATAGACCTTTAATAGATAAAATAATTCTTCATGGAAAACTTAATAATGAGGCTATTAAAACTAAGAAAAAAGAATACTATGGTGATTCTATTGATATTGCGTTCCAAGTATTATCTGAAAAGAATAAGACGTATGATGATGAATATCAAGTAATCAAAAGTATTCCATATGAATCTGAAAATAAGTATTCAGCTGTATTTTATAAATATAATGATGAAGTATACTGTACGGTTAAAGGTTCAGTGGAAACAATTCTATCTTTTTCGAATAAAATGATTATTAATAATAAAGAAGGAAATATTGATTATCAAGAAATAGTTAAACAAAATGATGAATTATCAAAAGAAGGTTATCGTGTTATTGCTATTGCATCAGGTAAAGTTAGAAATTTTAAAGTAAAAGACTTTTATGATATCAAAGATGTTCCTAACTTAGTATTTGAAGGAATGGTTGGTTTTATTGATCCAATAAGGGATGATGTTAAAACTTCCATAAATGAGTGTGAAGAAGCGGGAATTAAAGTACTAATGATAACTGGTGATCATCCATTAACAGCGTTTTCTATTGCTAAAGAATTGAATATCGCAAGTAATTATAATGAAGTAGTAACTGGTAATGATATTAGTCAATATGCCAAATTAAGTGATAAAAAATTCGATAAATTTATTAAAGATAAAAAAGTATTTGCTCGAGTAACTCCGTTTGATAAATTAAAAATAGTAGAATCACTTAAAAGACAAGGGGAGTATGTGGCAGTAACTGGTGATGGAGTAAATGACGCACCAGCTTTGCGTCGAGCTAATATTGGTATTAGTATGGGAAGTGGAACTGATACAGCTAAAGAAACTGCTGGCATGATTATTGTCGATGATAGCTTTAAATCAATTGTAAAGGGAATAGAGTTGGGAAGATGTGCCTATAGTAATATTCGTAAAGTATGTTATTTTCTTCTTTCTTGTGGTTTAGCTGAGGTCTTCTTCTTCTTATTATCTATTGCTTTCGATTTACCAATGCCTTTAGTTGCTATTCAACTTCTTTGGCTTAATTTAGTTACTGATGGATTTCAAGATATTGCTTTATCTTTTGAATCAAGTGAAAAGGGTATTATGAAAAGAAAACCAATTAAAACAACGGAGAATATCTTTAATAGAATGCTATTGGAAGAAGTACTAATTAGTGGACTATTTATTGGTATAATTGTTTTTATTGTATGGCATGTTTTAATTAATTATTTACATATTGATGTTAATATAGCTCGTGGTTATATTATGGTATTAATGGTATTTATTCAAAATATTCATGTATTTAATTGTCGTAGTGAAACGGAATCAGCTTTTAATATATCTCTTCGAAGTAATCCATTTATTGTAATAACAGCTTTTGGTTCAATTCTTTTACAAATTATTGTGATGGAAGTACCAGTGTTAAGTAAATTTTTAAAAACAAGTTCTATTCCTTATCAACATATCTTTATGTTGATGTTATTTGGTTTAACAATATTAATAGTTATGGAAATATATAAATTATTAAAATATTCCAAACAAAAAAGACGAAGTTAATTCGTCTTTATTTTTTTACCATAAACCAACACGATCTTCTTTGGCTACGTACATTTTATCTCCTTCTTTAATGTCATATACTTCATAGAACTTATCCATTGAAGAAAGTACAGCGTTAACTCTTATTTTGTTCGGAGAATGATTATCGGAAATCATTACTGCTTCAATATCTTCTTTAGTGGCTGTAGTATTCCATAATTTAGCGTATGATTCAAAGAATGTTTTGTAATCATCATTAGTAGCGTTTTCACTTTCCATAATACTTAAAATAGTTTTAACACTTCCTAAATCAGCAATATTTTCAGATACGGTTAATTCTCCATTAATTTTTATTCCATAAACATCAAATTTAGAATAATAATCTGCTATTTTTTGTTTTCTTGTTGAATAATCATTTTGATCATTTTCAGACCACCATTTTTTAACATTACCTTTTTCATCAAATTGAGATCCAGTACTATCAAAAGCATGGCTCATTTCGTGACCAATTACAGCACCTACATAAGCATATTTTGCATATTTGTCTTCAATATTTCGATATACTTCTCTATATCCAGTTAACATATTAATTGAGTTATCTTGAGGATCATAAAAGGCATTTACAAAGAATTGACTAAGTTCTGCTTTTTTAACCTCTTTAATGGTTGTTGCTAATTCTTTTGATTTCTCTTGCTCTAAGAGAATGTAATTAGATAATAATGATCCACCATTTTCTTTGCTTAATAATTTTGCGTTAGATGGTTTTTCGTTTTTATCAGTGGAACCAACATATACTTTCATATTATCTATTTTTTTAATTGCTTCAGTTTTTGTACTATCATCTAACCAATCAGAATTGTTAATTTCTACTTTATATTGATTTTTTATTTTATTAATTAAATCTCTCATTTCTTGTTTTTCTGCTTCAGTAAAGTAGATTTGTTCATATGTTTTATTTAAAATAGAACCCATCATATCAGGCTTTAAAATATATGATTCATATACTGACCACGCTTGTTGATAATTTAATAAGTTACTATTAAGGGAATAAAATGTACCAGAAAGTATTCTAGCATAATCAGCTGATGAGTATAGTGATGCAACATCTTCTAGAATTAATAGTTTTAGTATTTCTTTCATTAGTGGTAAATTTTCTTCTTTGTAATATTTATTTAATTCTTCAAGATGACCTTGATCTGTAATTGCAAAATATGGATAACTACTTAAATTATATTTAGCAAGAAATTTATCAAGTGGTAAATTACTTACTAATGATTTTAATTCGCTTTTTGTTACAATTTTATAATAATCTAGAGGATTATTTTGTAAATTATCGATTGATTGAGATTTAGCTTGAATTGTTTTAGCAAAATCAGTTATTTCGTTTGATAATTTTTTGGATTTAGCTTCATCATAACCATATTGCTTAAAATATTCTACTCTTGCTTTTTCAAAAGCTTCTTTGTATTTACTATATTTTTCATTTGTAAAAAATTCTAATCCACTTGGACTCATATGATCAATTATGTTAAATAA
>JAEEKO010000084.1 GCA_016282415.1 Caryophanales bacterium
AGTTCCAGTTGATTCATTATTTACCGCACCATTAGTAGCAGCATTAGTAGTAATTGTCCCATTAGTTAATTTTAATATGCCTTTATTAGTAATTACTGGTTTATTTTCTGGATTACTTAAGGTTTTATAATTTAGATTTAAAATAACATTTTTTCCATTATTTATAGTTATTATCTCGCTAGTATTTTTTAATAAGGTTACCGTTGTTTCAGTATTATCATTAGGTACCGCATTTATTGCTGTTTGTAATTTATTATAATAATGATCCCCAATTTGAGCCACTGAATCAACGACATAATCAAAGGTAAAATCCAAAATTATATTATAATCGGTATTACTACTATCATAACCATTATTAGCATATTTAATGGTTACCGTAATTGTTGATGTTGATCCTAACTTGCATTGTGAATTATTAACATCATCACATAATACATCATTTAAATTATAATTATCTAAGGTATAAGTTAAGTTACTAGGAAGCCCCGTAATGTTTGAAATCATTGCTTCAGTATTACCTAAATTAATAATTTTAATATCATATGACACCGTTGAATTACTATTTGGTAAACTAATGCCACTAGAAACCGTTTTAACATTAACCGTTTCCCAATTAGAAACTGCATTATTAGTAACCCCATGTACGGTCATTTGGGTAATTCGAATCTCACGTTGTACCTTTACTTTAGCCATTACACTTTCAATATTACCTAATACTGAGGTATTAGAAAAACCAATGGTTAAAAAAGCTATTGCAAGTACAATAACGAATCCAACTAAATAAATATACTCGTTTTTTGCATAGTATTTTCTCTTCATTAACTAACCCCGTTACTATTATTACTATTTTTATTATACCACAAAAAAGCTCACTTATATAAGTGAGTTCTTGTTAAAACAATTTTCTAATTAATTCTACTGGAGCATCTTTCATATTGTCAGAAGTTACATTGATTGATTCAGCATATAATTCACATTCTTGAGCTTCTTTTTCACTTAGATGAGCCCTTAATTCACGAACAGCACGATCATTTTGACCCATAACATATACCGAACCATTAGGAATAACGCAAACTTTATAAGCTCCAAATTTATTAATATCTGCCATATAACGACGGAACGCAAGATTATCTCCATATCTTAATACAAATCTAGATATTGATAATTCTTCACCATTAAAGAACCAGTTAGAATAATCTACACGAGTTGAATCAAAAGCAGAACGAAAGAATCTAAAAGCAATAACATTAGTATCATATTTAATGTATAACGGATTACATGCCGTTACTTCTTTAGTAACAATCTTTTCATTACCTTCTTCATCAAGAACTAAGGCTTCAACATAATTTGTAAACATATCAGGAATCATCATATAATAACACTCCAAATCCAAGAAATATACTATCATAACGATTTATTTAAGTCAAATAAAAAAAAATTAGTAACATAAGTTACTAATCAATATTTTGGAATTGTGAATTATATAAGTTAGCATAAAACCCATTTTTCTTTAATAATTGTTCATGAGTTCCCTGCTCAACAATATTTCCTTCATCAAGCACTAAGATTAAATCAGCATTTTTAATTGTGGATAAACGATGAGCAATAATAAAACTAGTACGTCCTTTAGTAAGTTTATCCATCGCCTTTTGCACTAATACTTCAGTTCTTGTATCAACATTAGAAGTTGCTTCGTCCAAAATTAAGAACGGTGCATCTTCAATCATTCCGCGGGCAATTGTTAATAACTGTTTTTGCCCCGCTGATAAACTATCAATATCACCTAATTTTGTATCATAACCATCAGGTAGCGTTTTAATAAAGTGATGTAACCCAACTACCTTACATGCTTCAATTACTTGTTCATCAGTTACATGGCTCTTGTTATATTTAATATTATCCTTAATACTAGCATCAAATGTCCATGTATCTTGTAACACCATAACAAATAGATTGTGAATATTTTCACGAGTTATATCTTTAATATTAATTCCATCAATGCTAATACTTCCAGAATTAGTTTCATAGAAACGCATTAATAAATTTACTAAAGTTGTTTTGCCAGCACCAGTAGGTCCGACAATAGCAACTTTCTCACCACTCTTAATATCAGCATTAAAGTCTTTAATAACAATTTTATCTTTATTATAACCAAACTTAACGTGATCAAAAGTAATATTACCTTTTACTTTTGCTGGTGATAACTTCCTAGTTATATGAGATTCATCACTTAATTCGGTTTCTTCTAAGAATTCAAATACTCTTTCACCAGCTGCTGCCATCATTTGAACTTGATTAGCAACTTGGGCTAGTTGTGATAATGGATTACTAAATAAACGAATATAAATCATAAATGCTACAATAACTCCAAAATCAATAATGTTTTTTGAAGTTAATACAGCGCCTACAATACATACGCATACGTATCCAAAATTACCAATAAATCCCATTAAAGGACCCATTAAGCCAGAATAGAAATAACCCTTTTTACTATCTTGATATAATTTTTCATTAATTTCATCAAATTCTTGTAATACTTCATCACAACCATTATATACTCGAACTACATTATGACCCGAATATACTTCTTCAATATGACCATTAATATTACCTAATCCTTTTTGCATTCCATCAAAATACTTTTGACTGATACTAACAATAAATATCATTCCAGCAAATCCAATCAAGCTAGATACAATTGCGGTTAATGCCATAATCGGATTAGTTATAAACATCATAATAGTTGTACCGATGAATAAGGTTCCGGATCCAACTAAAACTCCTACTGAATCACTTAACGTATGACAAATAGTATCAATATCATTAGTGACTCTTGATAATATATCTCCAACTTCTGATTTATCAAAATAAGCTAGTGGTAATTTATTAATTTTAACAGCAATATCACTTCTAAAGTTTTTTGAAATTTTATTAGTAATATAAGCCATAATATAACCTTGAAAATAATTAAAAATAAATCCAAGAAGATAAATAATAGTTAAGAAAATAGCAATCTTTTTAATTTTATCAAAGTTAATTCCCGTCATTAAACCCTCAGAAATAATATTCGTAATATCCTTAATCTTATCAGGTCCAATAATTTGGAAAATGCTTGATAAGAATGCTAAGATAATGGCAATTATAACTAATGGTGCAAATGATTTAGAATACTTTATTAATTTAATTAATGTTCCCTTTAAATCTTTAGGTTTAGAGTTATTAGCACTCATTGTTCCATGTTTAGGCATTTTCTAACTCCTCCTTTGACAATTGGGATTCAGCAATTTCTTGATAAACCTTGCAAGTTTTTAATAATTCCGTATGAGTACCTATACCAACACACGCACCATTATCAAGAACAATAATCTTATCAGCATCTTTAATTGTTCCAATACGTTGAGCAACAATAAACACCGTGGAATCATTTAAATGTTTTTTTAAATTTTTTCTTAATTCATAATCGGTTTTATAGTCTAAGGCACTAAATGAATCATCAAAGATAAATATTTCTGGTTTTCTCGCCATCGCACGAGCAATTGACAATCTTTGCTTTTGACCACCAGAGACATTATTTCCACCTTGAGCAATTTCATAATTTTCTTTACCAGCTAATTTGTTAACAAAATCAGCTGCTTCCGCAAATTTTAAAGCTTCTTCAATAGTTTTCTTATCAATCTTTTTATCACTATCACCAAAAGCAATATTATCCCTAATGCTCTTCTTAAACATTACCGGTTTTTGTGGAATATAACCAATCTTATTATATAAATAAGATAATTTCATTTCTTTAACATTAACTCCATCAATTAATACTTCTCCTTTAGTAGCATCGTAGAAACGTGGAATTAAGTTAATAAGGGTTGATTTACCAGATCCAGTAGAACCAATGAATGCAATTGTTTCCCCCTTATTAGCAGTAAACGAAATATCATTTAAAATGTATTCTTCTGCATCCGGATATTTGAAACTAACGTTCTTAAATTCAACCACACCTTTAACATTATTAACATCATGATCAACCGTACCATCTTTAATGTTTATATCAGTATCTAATACTTCATTAATACGATTAGCTGATACTGCGGCACGCGGATAGAAAACAAATACTACAATTAACATAATTAGCGAGAAAATAACTTGAACGG
>JAEEKO010000085.1 GCA_016282415.1 Caryophanales bacterium
ACTGCCTTCTTTTAAAGCATAATCTAATACTTTATCATAATAATTATTTTCATCATTATAGTGCTCTTCTGAAACATTTGCAAGATAAATAATTGGTTTTATTGTTAAAAAACAAAAAGGTTTAATTAAAGATAATTCTTCATCATTAAAATCTATCATACGAAGAGGAATATTCGATTCAAGAGCATTTTTAGCTTTTTCTAATGCTCCAACTTCAATTAAAGCTTCTTTATCTTTAGTTGTTGTAGCCTTTTTCTTAATTTTATCCAAACGATTATTTATTATTTCTAAATCAGCAATAGCAAGCTCTAAATTAATAATTTCAATATCTCTAATAGGATTTGTTTTTCCTTCAACATGAATAATATTATTATCATCAAAGCATCTTACTACTTCAACAATAGCATCAACTTCTCTGATATGTGATAGAAATCTATTACCTAAACCTTCACCTTCAGAAGCACCACGAACGAGTCCAGCAATATCAGTAAACTCAAAACTAGTCGGAATAAGTCTTTCTGGATGATACATTTCATTTAAAACATTAATGCGATCATCTGGTACAATAACTACTCCTACATTAGGTTCAATAGTTGCAAAAGGATAGTTAGCTGCTAAAATATTTTGTTTAGTTATAGCATTAAATAAAGTTGATTTTCCGACGTTAGGTAATCCTACAATTCCTGCTTTTAAACTCATAAATACCCCCTATACTGTTGGATAAACTCCCGGTCCAATTGGTAGACCTAGTATATACCAACCAAGAATTATTAAAAGCCATGTAATGCTTATGATAGCGAAATAAGGAAGCATTATTCTTATACCACTACCAATACTAATTGGTTTATCATCAACTGACTTATACATATTCATATAACCAATATAAATAACAAAATAGGCATAAAGTGGTGTGATACCATTAGTCATTGAATCAACACCCCTCATAACAAATTGAACAAACTGTGGTGACATATTAGACTGCATTAATACTGGTATAATTACTGGTGAAAAAATAATCCATTTAGCTTGTGTTCCTGTTAAAAAATAATCACTTATCATCATAATAATAACTGCTATAACCAAGTAAATAATTCCACCAAAGGAAAAACTAGCAAGAATATTAGCTAAAATACCAGTTAATACTACACCAATATTGGCTTTTCTAAATACTCCAATAAATTGTGATGCTACAAAGAGTAAAATTAACATATTACCAACTCTTGATAAAGGAAGTGAACATGCTTTGATAGCATCTTTATCACTTTTAAACTTTCTCGAAAATATACCATATACAATACTAACGATAAAAAAGATTAACGAAATCATATAAGTGAAGCCATCCTGAAAATAAGAATTATCACCAAAGATTTGTTTTAAATACGTTTCTTCATTATAATCTAATAATAAACCTGAACCAGGTAAATCTGGAATAACTGAATAAATAAAAAATAATACTAAGATAATTGCAGTAATACTAGCAGCTTTATATCCTCTTTTTTCATTATAATCATTACTTAAAGCCGCTTGTTCTAATTCAGAATCTTCAATAATTTCAAGTTCATCATTATCCATTAATTCTTTTTTAACACGATACTTTCCTAAAATAGGAACAATTATTTTTTCAATAATAATCGTACCAACAATTGATAAAACAATTGTTGAAACAATCATAATATATAAATTAGATAATAAACTAACATGAAAAGTTCTATCTACAAGTCTTGCTGCAGTTGTAGTATAGGGAATTAATTGTGTTTCCAAACTTCCTATAAAAACACTTGTTCCATAACCAAATGCACATCCAGCAAAAGCTGCCGATACACCAATCATTGGATTTCTTTTCTTAGCTTTATATAGTAATGCCGATAAAGGTATTAAAATAACAAAGCCAACTTCATTAATTAATGATGAAATAGTTGCAATTAAAATTACTAAAAACGTTAAAAAACGATTGTTTAATTTGGCAACAAATCTCTTAAATAAAGCATCAAAAAAACCACTTGCTTCACAAAATACTAACCCTATCATTGCTACTAAATAAGTAGAGAGTGGGGCAAATGCAGCAAAATTTCGACTGGCATTACTAACAATATATTTAAGTCCATCAAAACTAAATAAATTTTCAACTTTGGCTGTTATTTGCACTATTTCCATTCTACTACTATCAACAATATTATATGTTGTTTGTAAATTAAATAGGGAAAAAATTCCACTAATAATTATAACTAAAAAGGTTAACAAAATATAAGCAGTAACTGGCTCAATACTTATTCTATGGACCTTATCTTTAAATTTTCTTCTTTTAAACATAATAGTTAATCTTCCTTTTCTATTACTTTTTTTACTTTCTTATTAAATTCAATTCTTGGAATAATAACAATTCTTCCACATTTAGAGCATTTAATGCGAATATCAGCTCCTAATTTAATAATTTCCCACATGTTTTCACCACAGGGATGACCTTTTTTCATTACAACTAAACTTCCAACATTATAGTCCTTATTCATCATTCACCTCTAATAATATAAAAATTTAGTTAATATTTAATATTTCTAATATTCTATTTAAATCATCAATGTTACTAAACTTGATTTCCATTTTATTTTTATATACTCTTACTTTAGTTCCTAATCTTTCACAAAGAAGTTCTTCTGCGTACTTATACTCACGATTAGTCTCTTTTACTTTTCTTTCTACTTTCTTTATTTTAGAAATATCATTTCCTTTAGCAATTTCTTCTAAATCTCTAACAGATAATCCTTCATTAAGAACACAATTAGCAAGATTAATAATATTATCTCGATCACTCATTTTACTTAAGATTCTTGCATGAGTCATCGATAATTTATCTTCAATAACTAAGTTTTTAATCTCTTGTGGTAACCTTAATAAACCAATCGTATTAGTAACATATGATTGACTCTTACCCAATACTTTGGCAAGTTCCTCATGCGTTAAATTCTTAGCTTCCATTATTTTAACATAAGCCATTGCTTCTTCAATAGCATTTAAATCTTCTCTTTGTAAGTTTTCTAAAAGAGCTATTTCCATCATTTC
>JAEEKO010000086.1 GCA_016282415.1 Caryophanales bacterium
ATGAAGAAACATTGGAAGTAATTGCTACGGATAGTTATCGTTTGGCAAGAAAGAAAATAGATTTAAAAGATAAATATGAAAATGATTTTAATATTGTTATTCCTAGTAAAAATTTAGTTGAGTTATCAAGAATGTTAGATGATGATAAGGAAAATATATATTTGCATATATTTAGTAATAAAGTATTATTTAAATATAAAAATATAATCTTTTTATCAAGATTAATTAGTGGAACTTATCCTGTATCATCTAATATTATTCCAAATGAGTTTAAAGTTGATATAGAGTGTAATTTTAATGACTTATATGATATGATTGATAGAGCTTCATTACTGACTAGTGATAAAGAAAAAAATACCATTAAATTAACATTAAAAGATAAAGAATTGATAATTTCTTCTAATTCTCCAGAAATTGGTAAAGTAGAAGAAAAAATTAATATTGATAATAAAGGTGAAATTGCGATTTCATTTAGTTCTAAATATATGCTTGAAGCTATTAAAAGTTTCAATAGTGAAAAAATTCATATTCTAATGAATAATGATAATTCACCAATTATTATTAAAAGTGATGAAGATAATAATTTAACCCAATTGGTATTACCAATAAAGACATATTAATTATGTCTTTTTTATGTCAATTATAGACAAAATTGTTGATAAAGCAATAATAATATTTTATACTTATTTTAGGTAGGAGGATTTTTATGGATGAAGAGAAAAAAGATTATAGAATAACAAAAATAGAAAAATATAATGATGAAAAAAAGCAATATAATAAAAAAATAGGAAATTCATTTGGTATAGCTTCATTAGCATTAGGTGTGGCTGTTCTAGGATGGAATGGATTAATGGAATATATGAATGTTGCGCCTACACCTGAACCTGGTTACTTATTATTTACTACTTCTGGTATGTTTTTAAGTGGCACAACAGTTTCAATTGTGGCAGTAAGAAATATGCTTTCTAAAATGATTGAAAAAACTAAACTTAATGGTCGTATTGATCAATTAAATTTAGAAATAAAAGGTGAAGAAAAGGATAAGATTGGTTTAGAAGATATATCTAGGGGTGGTAGATAATGAATATTAATATTAAAGATATTTTGACTTTAGATGATGATAAAGAATATATAGTTGTTAGTAAAATTTACTATGATGGCAAGGATTATTTATATTTAGTTGAAGTAAATAATACTGATAATTTAAAATTTTGCTGTTTAGCAGGTGATATATTAACGGAAATTACTGATAAAGAATTAAATGCTAAATTATTACCACTTTTCTTTGGTAAGGTAAAACAAATATTACAAGAAGAATAATATTAGACGAGAAATCGTCTTTTTTTATAAAAATAATATATTCTACAAATTTTGACAAAATTCGACAATATAGTATGTCATAATAAAAGGTTAAGGAGGGGGAAAAATGTACGAAATTGATTTATCAACACTAATGTTAATTGGAATTGATGATAATAATACGAAAGTTATAACAACAGATAAAGAATTTATTGTTAATGAATCATGTAAGAAAATAGTTGATAATTCCTGTAAATTTTTTGGAAGTAGTTTAACTGATCGTATAAAAGCAACAAATAGATTAGTAAAAATGGCCTCAAAAACACCAATAATCATCGAAGAATCACGAAATATTATCTTCTTTCCATTAAAATCAACAAGAGAAAAAAATAATATTTGGATTTCATTTAATCAACTTGAGAATTATTCAAAAGAAGATAATAATACGGTCTTTAAATTTAAGAATAATAAAGTGGTAACTATTAAATTTTCATACTATATTGTCGATAATCAAGTAACGAGAAGTTTAATCTTAGATTATGAAATAAATAATCGTCGAAAAAGTCTTAAAAAATAGACTTTTTTCTTTTATTTTTAAGGATTTTATGATATAATTATAATGTAAATAATTATAAATAATGTATATTTGTGGGGTAGTGTTTTATGAGGTAATTTATTAGTGAAAATAAACAAATTAAAATTAAAAAATTTTCGTAATTATACTAATTTAGATATAGAATTTAATAATAAATTAAATATTATTATTGGAAACAATGCTCAAGGCAAAACAAATATACTCGAAGCTATTTATTTTTTATCGATTACTAAGTCTAATTTTCCAATCAATGAAAAGACTTGTATAAAGAAAGATCAATTATTTACAAAAATTATCGGTAATGTTATGGATAATAACGGCATTAAAAAAATGCAGGTATTAATTAATGTTAATGAAAAAAAATTAGAAATTAATAATAATGAAATAAGGAAGCATGCCAATTATATCGGCAATTTTAAAGTAGTTATTTTTAATCCTGATGACATTAGATTAATAAAAGAAGCTCCTGGTAATCGGAGAAGATTCTTAAATATTGAAATTAGTCAATTATATGAGAAATATATTAATGTTTTAAATGAATATAATGTTGTATTAAAACAACGAAACGAGTATTTAAAAATAATTAAAAATGGAAAAATAGATGAAGTATATTTTGATATTTTAAATGAAAAA
>JAEEKO010000087.1 GCA_016282415.1 Caryophanales bacterium
AAAATTATGCCATCTTTATTTAAAGATGATGTGGTATTACATGTTATTGCAGGTAATGATGGAATTGTCTTAATGACCGAAACCGAAAAGCCTTATATGTATGAAGAACCTGACGAATGTATTATTGATGATGACTTAATTAAAAAAATTAATTATTATTGTGAAGAAGATATGAAAGATGCTTTACAACAAGCCCGTGATAAATATACTAATACATTAAAAAAGCAACTTTCTAAAACCAAAAAGAAAGGTAAAAGCTATTACTTTAAATCTAGTTAAAACACATTAAAATATGTGTTTTTTTCTTGCAATAATAAAGTATATCTATTAAACTAATAAGTAGGGTGGGTAAATAAATGAAAAAAATAGATAAAAAAAGCTTTGAACAAGATTTAATTCGTTATCAAGCTTTATGTGATGTGGTTTTAACAATTGTTGCAATTGCCGAACATCGTGAAACCAAAACAAATAATACTGTTACAGAACGGGTTTTATTAGAAACATTAATTAAACAATTAGAAGCACTTGAAATTAGTGGTTATTCGAATAATAATGGCTATCAGTTAGCTAAATTATATAAGGGAGATCTAGCTGATCGCTTTAATCTGATTGCTCATTTTTCAAACGAATTAGTCAGACGCTACGAAAATATTATAGACGCCAATTTTTTATATCCTCGTGTTGATGAAATTACGGATCAAATTGACAAAAGATTACGTATTGAAAAGAGTAATTTAGTACCAAGAATTGAAGTAAATGTTATTGAATCATTTAAAAAATATCCAGATTTATTATTAAAATATTTATTCTCCGATGCTGATAGATATCAACGTGCTAAATTATTAGCTAATTTGATTGAAGATACTAATGATTTTCATACGTTTGTGCATATTACTAACTTATTTAAAAAAGAAGGTATTAAATTAAATTTAAACTTTAAATTATATAATCAATACAAGAAAAAATATGCCACTTTAATTAGTGATTTAAATTTTTATGGTAATTCTGAAGAAATATTATTAAGAAAAATTAAAGATACCGAGTTTTTTATTGAATTTGTTAAGAGTGGTGCATCTATAAATTATTCTAGTATTATGGAATATTTTAAAAAAGATGTTCTTAAGAATTTAAATATTGATTTATTAAATATTTTAGTAGAAAACTGTAAGAATAATGGTAATTTAAAGGTTAGAAATAATTATAGAAGTTATGACTATTTCTTTGCTGATATCAATAATCTATTTGTTGAGTACTTATCAAAAAGTGATTTTAAAAGTTCAGCTGATGCATTTAATATGGGCTTTTCAATGTACACTATTCAATGGAAAGATTTTGATGACCATAGATGTGTATTCTATCCTGAATGGAACGATAAACTATATGAAACCATTATTAAATGGATTAAGGATTATTTTGATAAAATTCCAAGCGATATCTTTGAATGCATTGATACCGAGCAATATGTTTACGGTCTTTGCGAAAAAATTATTAGTAATTCATTAACTCAATCTGAAACTGATGAATGTGTCGGTAAAATGAATGAGTTATATGCAACTATTTCTGAATATATTGAGACACGAAAGGATAAAATTAAAGCTGAAAAAAATGCTTTAATTAAAAATCCTAAAAATTATATTAAATAGTAAGGTGGGTTTTAAATGGGTAAAACAGTAATTGCAAAATTCAATGACGAATTACAAAAATATAAATTATTATGTGAAATTGTAACTAATATTTTTGCATTAGAAGATTTAAAGGATAATGATAAAGGAGAAATTGCTAGAAAACATCTTTTAATAGAATTATTATTTAAATTAGATGATTATAACCAATTAGATGGAACGTATATAGCATTTATTCCGATTGAAGGAACCATTGATAAGTATGAGAGCATAGTAACGGAGTTTGAACGAAGATTATATCAAAAATACTCAAAAAAATTGGGAAGCACATTAGTTAATGAAGCGCTTCGAAAAGTTAGTAGAAATTATTCCGATTGTATTTCTCGAGCATATATTACTCAAAAAGAAGATAAAAAAATTAATTTATATGATTTAATTAAAGAAGATGAAAAAATATTTTTACAATTATTATTTTCAAATGCCGAATTTAATATTAGAAAGGATCTTTTTATCCGTAACCTAATTGATCCTTATGGTTATAAATATTATAGTTTTGAAAAAATTAAAGAAGCCTTTAGTAAACATGATATGGAAATAACAAATCCTACACTAAGAGAAGCATATAAAGATCGATATGATTATTACATTGAATACATAAGTAATAATACTACCTATGATCATAAAATAATTGCAGCTCATTCAAGGGATACTGATTATTGTATAGGAATAATGAAGAGTGGCTTAGCTATTGATTATTACGTTTTAATAGGGGCTCTTAAAGACAGTTATCTTAATCCTGATCTTCTTAATACAGTAATTGATAATTATCGTATGTATGGAGAAAGGAATGAACCTAATCCATTAAATCTAATCAACAGATGGCATGTTAAACCAAAAGAATTTGAAGAACATATTGGTATCACAGTTGCAAATAATATATCTGATTTAAATAAAATGTTTAGCATTAAATTTAAATTCGATGAAGATTTTTACCCTCGTCTTAAGGAAGGAAAATTGTTTGTTGAAATTACTAATAGATTAAAACTAATGGTTAAAGAAAAACTTGAAAGTCATGCTCCAGAACAAGAAATCGAAGAAATCATAAACAGTGTATACGCTATGGTTGTTTCACAAGCAACAACCCAAAAAGAGACTGATACATATACCTATATTGGACAATGGGTTGTTAATTATGCCTTATGGTATGTAGAAGATTATCATAAGATTCAAAAAAAGAAGGAAGCGCTATTACAAATGGAAGCAGACTGGCTAACAGTAAATTAATTTTTACTGTTTTCTTTTGGCCAAAAATGCTTTATTTTTTATAATAGATACGTTATAATTAATAGTAGTAAAGTAGGTGTACTTATATGGAAGAAAATAAAAACAAATTCAAATTTATTAAAATTTGCTTTTTAATTGTTGTTTTAGTTTATTTTGGCCTATTAGTAGCTGACTGTTTAAAAATTATTTATTGTCAATTTAAATTAAACAACGCTGAAATTTATATTGAAAGTAAATATGATCAAAAATTTGATGAAGTAGAAATAAAAAAAGATATTTCTAAAGAATTTTTAACTAATACTGATTTTGTTGAACGAAATGAAAGTAAGTATATCGAATATAATTATTATTATCATGTTAAATTGTTTACACCACCATTTAATATTATTTTTAAAGATGGCTTTCAATTAAAAGGAACAATTACAGTAAATAAATAAAAAGAGGGTAAAATAATGGATAAAATGGGGAAATCACTAGTTGTATCAAGTGTTAAAGGTGGCGTTGGTAAAACGGTAACTGTTTTAAACTTGGCTGGAATTTGTGAACTATTAAATAAAAAGACCCTAATTATTGATTTTGATATTTATACTGGTAATGTTGCCTTAACTTTAAATACTCGCTTTATTAGTAATATGTATAATTTAACCCAAGATATTGCTAATAATAATTATAAAAAACTAAGTGATTATGTAGTTAAGTATGATAACTTCATTGATATTTTACCGGCACCTAAAGATCCTCGTGCTTCTTTAAAAATTAATCTAGCTTATATCGAAACTATTATTGATTTAGCGAAGAGTTGTTATGACATTGTATTAATTGATACAACACATATCTTAAATGAATTAAATATTCGTTTATTTGATAAAACAGATAAGATTGTATTGTTAATGGAAAATGATCCTCAAGATGTTAAGAACATGAAAGCCTTAACTAAAGTATTAAATAGTTCAAATAGTAAAAAATATGAAATTATGTTAAATAATTCAACTAATCCGCATAAGCATTATTTTTCTGAATTTGATTTAGAAACTATTATCAATCATAAAATTAATTATACAATTTCAAATAAGTTCTTTATTAAAAATATTGATGATTTTATTATGAATGGTGAGATTGTTACCCTAAATAAACGCATGAGTAATTTATTTAATAAAGAATTCACACAATATACTAATTTAATATTAAATTTAATGGATGTAAAAGAAGGTGATAAGTAATGCCATCATTAAAAGAAACCTTTGATATTAAAAATGACTACAGTGATACAGTCATTGAAAATGATTATGAAATTTTTAAAGATAAAGAATTATTAGATGCATTACGATCAATAATTATTGAAAAGATTATTGAAATGCCTAATAAAAACGAAAAAGCGATAATTAATATTATTGATGAAACCATTGAAAACTATGATTTAACTAATCAAGAACGAGCATATATTATTAATTTGATTCAAAACGAATTAACTATTTATGGTCCATTAATTAATCTCATAAATAACGATCATATTACTGAAATTATAGTTAATAGTCCAAGTGAAATATATGTTGAAATTGATGTACAAATTTATCGCGATTATAGTGTTTCATTTATAAATAATGACCATATTTTAAGAACGATAAGACGTTTAATAGAGAACTCTGGTAAAACTATTGATACTAATAATCCAATGGTTGATTCAAGACTACCTAATGGTGCTAGATTAAATGCCATTATTGAACCGTTATCATTAAGAGGACCAGTATTAACGATTCGCAAGTTTCAAAAAGAAATGTCTTCAATTGAAGATTTGATTCGTACCGGAACGTTAACAAGTGATATGGCTTTATTCCTAGAAGCTTGCGTTAAAGCAAAATTAAATATAATTATCTGTGGTCCTTCTGGTGCTGGTAAAACTACTTTATTAAATATACTAGGTGATTTTATTGATCCTGGAGAACGTGTTATAACGATTGAAGATGCATGTGAAATTCAACTTAAATCACCACATGTTGTATCGCTTGAAACTCGTACTTCTAATTACCAAAAAGAAGGCGAAGTTACCATTCGTGATTTAGTGATTAATAGTTTGAGAATGCGTCCTGATCGTATTATCGTTGGTGAAGTTCGTGGTAAAGAAGCTTTTGATATGCTTCAAGCAATGAATACTGGGCATGATGGTTCAATTACAACGATGCACGCCAATAATCCTACTGATGCAATTAATCGTTTGGAAGCAATGGTTATTATGGGTGTTGATATTCCTGTTCGTGCCATTCGTGAATATATTGACCAAGCCGTTGACATTATTATTAAAATCGAAAGACTAAGTGATGGTAAACGTAAGATTACTAGTATTTCTGAAGTTTCTGGAATTGAAAATGACAGTATCCTCATTAAAGATATTTATCATTATGAAATTCTTGGTAAATTTGAAGATGGTAGTATCGATGGTAAATTTGTAATTAAACCAAAAGCACCTGATGTTTTAACAAAAATCAATAGTAAAGGAATTAATGATATAAATAAACTGTTTAAAAAATAATATATAAGAAAGGAGAAGTTAAATGTATAAAATTAATTATATTAATTTTATTGTAATGCAGACAATAATAGTTATCTCAATTATTTTTTTACTTATTCGTTTAATAAAACTATTAATTGCCAACCGTTATAATAAAAAATTCTCCGCTTTTGTATATAGTGATGTTTCTACTGTAGATCATTCTTTAGAAGCAAAAATAGCTAGTATTATCAAAAGTTTTATTGTTGCAATTAGCTTTATATTAAACAAGTTACATTTATTTAAAAAACGACGTCAAAAATATGATTGCTATTTATTTATTAATAATTATTATTTAGAACAAAATATTGATTTTATTAGTGTACGCATTTTATTAAATATAATTATCATACTAATATCTAGTATATTTTTATTATTTAGTTTTTCGTATTATAACTTAGCTATTGTTTTGTTATTTATTATATTAATTAATGTTGTTACTCATATTATTTTAATCCGTTATTTAAGATACTATCGTAAATTATTAAATAAAGAATTATTGAGTGTTATTCGTACCATCAATAATAGTTTATCAGTTGGATTAAATATAACTCAAGCGATTAATATTGCGGCAAAAAGATGCAATCCATTATTAAATCAAGAATTGGAATTAATTGTTTCAGATTTAAATAATGGTATTTCGATTGAAAAAGCTTTTAATCGTTTATATAACCGTGTTAAAACTGATGAAATATTATATCTTTCCTCAATTTTGTCGGTATTAAGTAAGAGTGGGGGATCAATTCAAAATACTTTTGAAATCTTAGAAGAAGATTATGATAAGAAGATTAAACGTCAAAGATCAGTAAATAATTTATTATTACCATATCGTTTTATTTTTAATTTTCTTGGTATATTACCATTAATATTCTTTACTTATAAACTAATTACTATTAATGATTTGTTTATTGAATTATTTAATTCTTTATATAACACTATTTTAGTAATGTTATTAATTATTTATAATGTTTGTTACTTCATTATTGTTAATAATTTAATGGAGGTGACTAAACATGAATAATCGCGTATTTAGTGATCGTCATCTTAATAAAATTAATCAAAAATTATTATTACTAGGATCTAATGATAATCGTGCATTACCATATTTAACGCTTAAAACAGTACTTATCTTTATTCCGTGCGTTGCCGCTATGTTTGTTAGTATTTATGGTTTAATATTAGCTCCATTTATCTTTATTTTCTTATATTTTTATACTGATTATATTGTTATTTATCGCGAAATAAGAAAACGAAAAATTAAGTTAGAAAAAGACGGAGTATTATTCTTTAAAGTATTATATTTCAATTATATTAACAACCGTAACTTAAAAGTTGCTCTAAAAATTACGACCAATAATATTAATAATGATTTGAGCAAGGAATTTAAAAAAGCTCTAGATGAAACTAATTTGGGTAAATCATTATACGATGCTTTAAATGATTTAGAAAAACGAATTCCAAGTAACAATATTAATGCTATTATTACTAATATTAATGAAGCAATATTATTAGGAAATGATTCGGAAGAATTATTAAAAAAACAAATATATTATTTAGAATTAAATGAGATTAATTTCCAAGATAAAATGATAAGTAAAATTCCAATTAAAGTTGCAATTGCTTTTATATTTATTATTTTACCAATCTTATTAGTGATTCTATCATTAAAGATTTAATAAAAAACTATAGGTTAACACTTATAGGTTTTTTATGCTTTACAAAACGAATAATTGTTTGATATAATCAAAGTGGTGATAATATGTATAGCTATATCAAAGGAACTGTAACCGAAATTTTAACAGGTGCAATTACATTAGAAAATAATAATATTGGTTATTATATTAATGTAAGTAATCCATATAACTATAAAATTAATGAAGAAGTAACAGTATATTTATATACAAATGTTAAAGAAGATGAATATAGTTTATTTGGATTTAATAATCGTGACGATTTAGAATTATTCTTAAGATTAATTAATGTTAAAGGATTAGGTCCTAAACTCGCATTGAATATGTTTGGAACTTGTACAGCTAATGGTATTAAAGATGCTATTGAGCGTGAAAATATTTTATATTTAACGAAAATACCTAAAATTGGTGATAAGATTGCCCGTCAAATTATTTTAGATTTAAAAGGTAAATTAATGGTTAAAGAAGATAATAATATTAAAGGCTTTGATGAATTAGTTAATGTTTTAGAAAATTTAGGTTATAAAAATATTGATATTAAAAAAGTATTACCAAATATAAATCCTGAATTAGAATTAGAAGTTCAGATTAAAGAAGCTTTAAAATTATTAATGAAATAGTGGAGGTTTTATGGAAAGAATTATTACAAATGAAGAATTAAGTGAAGATGAAACAAATTTAAATATTAGACCTCAAACTTTAAGCGAATATGTTGGTCAAAGTGAAAATAAAGAAAACTTAGAAACCTTTATTAAAGCAGCTTTAATTCGTGAAGAATCATTGGATCATGTATTATTATATGGTCCTCCAGGATTAGGTAAAACAACCCTTGCTCATATCATCGCAAATGAAATGCATGCTAATATTAAAACCGCTTCAGGTCCAGCTATTGAAAAGGCTGGTGATTTAGCTGCTATTCTTTCAACGCTTGAACCAAATGATGTTTTATTTATTGATGAAATTCATCGTATGCCACGATTTATTGAAGAAATGTTATATCCCGCGATGGAAGATTTTACTATTGATTTAGTGGTTGGTGGTGACGGGAATACGCGAAGTGTTTCAATAAATTTACCAAAATTTACTCTGGTTGGTGCTACGACTAAAGCTGGTGATATTTCATCACCATTACGTGATCGTTTTGGAATAGTTTTAAAATTAAATTATTATACTGATGAAGAATTGACGGATATCATTAAAAGAACCAGCTTAGTTTATGATATGCCTATTAAAAATGATGCTGCATTAGAACTTGCTAGACGCAGCCGTAAAACCCCACGTATTGCTAATCGTTTATTTAAACGTGTTCGTGATTTTGCATTAGTAAATGGTGATTCATGTATTAACTTAGAAACTACTAAAAACGCTTTAAATAAGTTAAATGTTGATGAATATGGTTTAGATCCAATTGATTTAGAATATTTAAATGCATTAATTAATAAATATAATGGAGGACCAGTTGGTGCTAATACTATTGCAACAAGTATTGGTGAGGAACTTGGAACTATTGAAGATATTGTAGAACCATTCTTATTACAAACTGGATTTATTAAAAGGACGCCAAGAGGTCGTGTTGCTACTAAATTAGCATATGATCACTTACATATTCCATATATTGAAAAATAGTATGATTAATACTATTTTTTTAATGGTTTTAATGTTAAAATAAACTTAGGTGAAAGAAATGAAGACAGAAGATTTTAATTACGACTTACCTGAAGAATTAATAGCTCAAACACCATTAAAAGATCGTTCATCATCAAGATTATTAGTTATGGATCGTTTTACTGGTGAACTAGAGCATAAACATTTTTCTGATATCAAAGCATATTTACATCCTGGTGATGTTTTAGTAATTAATGATACCAAAGTTATTCCTGCTCGATTAATGGGTAGTAAAGTTGATACCGGAGCTGTTATTGAATTATTATTACTTAAAGATATGGGCGAAGATGTTTGGGAATGTTTGTCCAGACCACAAAAACGTCTACATATTGGTAGTATTATCAAATTTAGTGATGAATTATCAGCGGAAGTTATTGAATTGTTAGAAGATGGGGTAACTAGAGTTAAATTATTATATAATGGTATTTTGCTTGAAATTCTAGATCGTTTAGGAGAAATGCCATTACCTCCATATATTCACGAAAAACTACAAGAAAAAGATCGCTACAATACTGTTTATGCTAAAATTGATGGTTCTGCTGCAGCACCAACTGCCGGATTACATTTTACCAACGAATTAATGGATGAATTAAGAAATAATGGTGTTATTATCACGAATGTAACCTTACATGTTGGTTTAGGTACCTTTAGACCTGTAGAAGTAAACGATATTAAAGATCATCACATGCATTCTGAATTCTATCAAATGAGTAAAGCAACTGCTGATATATTAAATGCTGCTAAAAAAGATGGTCGAAGAATTATAGCAGTTGGTACTACTAGTACAAGAACCCTAGAAACCATTATTAATAAATATGGTGAATTTAAAGAATGTTCAGGAAATACCGATATCTTCATCTATCCTGGTTATGAATTTAAAGCCATTGATTGTTTAATAACTAATTTTCATTTACCAAAATCAACATTAGTTATGTTAGTATCAGCATTTAGTAAAAAAGAATTAGTATTAAATGCTTATAATGAAGCTATTAAGAACCAATATCGCTTTTTCTCATTCGGCGATGCTATGTTCTTAAAAAAAGATTAATTACTGAAAGGGAGTTTTGAATTATGTTATTTCAAGTATTAAAAAAAGGAAACAAAGTATATTATATGGAGTATGGTAACTCTAAAAAGCGTCACATTATAAATAATAATGCGAAGAGAATAACACCAGACGTTGATCAAGTAGATATTGTTGATGGATTATTTCTTATTAGTGATGGAATTCAAATACCATATCAATTACATTATATGGATGATTCCATTGAAGCTACATTATTCTTATATGTTAATACCGATGGAATGCCTGCTAGTCCATGTTATATTAGTTGCTTTCCAGATACGATGTATATCATACCAGCAAAAACAAACCAAGAATTTTTAGATTGCTATCAAGAATTTAAAGATGATATTTGTAATCAAATAGCTGATGGTATTGAATCAAAATTTGAAAGAACTGAAGCAACTTGCTTACAATTAGCTAAATTAGATAAAAAAAGTAAATCTAAAAGGGGCAAAAAGAAGTGAAAATAAAATACAATTTAATTAAAGAAGAAAAAAATACCAATGCTAGACTAGGTACCATTGAAACCAATTATGGTACTTATGAAACTCCAATGTTTATGCCAGTAGGAACTCAAGCTACAGTTAAAACATTATCACCTGAAGAATTAAAAGATGTTAATTCAGGAATTATTTTAGCAAATACATATCACTTATGGTTAAGACCTGGTGAAGATATTGTTGCAGCCGCTGGTGGACTTCATAAATTTATGAATTGGAATGGTCCAATCTTAACTGATTCTGGAGGATTCCAAGTATTTAGTCTATCAAAACCAAAATGGATTACAGAAGAAGGAGTAATGTTTAAATCACATCTTAATGGTGAAAAATTATTATTAACTCCAGAAAAAAGTATTGAAATTCAAAATAAATTAGATTCTGACATTGCCATGTCATTTGATGAATGTGTTGGATTTCCTCATACTCGTGAATACGTTGAAGAATCCGTAGAACGAACATTAAGATGGGCAAAACGTGGTAAAGATGTATTTAATAATGAACGTCAAAGTTTATTTGGAATTGTTCAAGGAGCTGAATATGAAGATCTTCGTAAACACTGCGTTGAAGAATTAGTAAAAATGGGTTTTGATGGCTATTCAATTGGTGGAACTGCCGTTGGTGAACCTAAAGATTTACAATATAAGCAAGTTGAATACTCATGTAAATATTTACCTAAAGATAAGGTTCGTTACTTAATGGGTGTAGGTGATCCAATAGATATTATTGAAAACGTTATTCGCGGAGTCGATATATTTGACTGTGTTGCACCAACTCGTTTAGCTAGACATGGACATGCCCATACGAAGTATGGTAAAATAAATTTGAAGAATAATAAATACATGAATGATTTTACTCCATTAGATGAAACTTGTGATTGTTATACTTGTAAAAACTACACCAAAGCTTATATCAGACATTTAATTGTAGCTGATGAAACTTTTGGTCAACGTTTACTTTCAATTCATAACATTCGTTTCTTAATAAAACTTACTGAAGATTTAAGAGAAGCAATTAAGAACGATAATATATTAGAGTATAGAGAGGGATTTATTAATGATTATTACGGAGAACAAAAGCAATAATCGTATTTGGATTTTAGCAACTGGGGTTATTATAATCTTACTGATTGCTATTCCAGCGTTTATTAAAGTTTATAATAAGCATCGTATTATGTTATATAATTCAACAATCGATAATGTTAAATACAAAGCTTTAAAATGTTATCGTGAAGATAACTGTGGAACAACTGTCACATTACAAGAATTATATGATTTAAGATATACAACAACTTTAGTAAATCCTCTAACTAAAGAAATCTATGATAGCAATACAACACTAACTATTGAAGGCGATAAGGTAACCTTTAATGGTTAGTTTTTTTAATGATCCGATATAACATAATCCCACCACTAAAACATAGATAATTTATTAATAAAAATAGTAATGGGATAATTGAAGATTTAATAAATAATGAAATTATATAATTTATAATAATCACTGGTATTCCATAAAAATAAATATTAAAAGATAGTTGTTTTCTGTTCAACAAAAATCCAATAACAAAATAATATAAATTTAATATAATAAACAAACTTATTTTGCGCATATTAATATTTAAAAATCCTGTTAAATTAAATAGTGAGAATAATATTAATATCAATAATAAACTAAGATAAAAGATTAAGTAAGAAATGCTGATTTTTTTGAGATTCATGATATCACCTAATTAATAATATGATGTTTAAAAACAAGATATTCCGGTAATAATACTAATGGTGATAATATGTTTTTAATAAAAGCAACATTAAGAACAATATTCTTTTATTTTTATGTTGTGATTCTTTATCGTATTATGGGTAAAAGAGAAGTAGCGGAATTAGGAATAGTTGATTTAATTGTATCAATATTAATAGCCAATATTGTAGCAATTAGTATTGAAAACCTAGATCACAATATTTTAGAGAGTGTTGTTCCAATTCTATTACTAGGAATTTTAGAAGTTGGTTTAGCTTATATTAATGTAAAGAATAAAAAAATAAGAGAATTTCTGTGTGGTAAGCCATCATTAATTATTATTAATGGTAAAATTAATCATCGTGAGATGATAAAACAACGTTATAATTTAGATGATTTATTACTGGAGTTACGTAGTCATGAAATAAAAAGTATTAATGAAGTTGAATATGCTGTTTTAGAAGCTAATGGTAAATTATCAATCTTTAAATACAAAACCAAAAAGAATGATTTTCCAATGCCGCTAATAATGGATGGTCATATTGTTAGTGATTCTTTAAAATATCTCAATAAAGATCATTCTTGGATTAATCAAATAATGGTTAATAAACACATTGATTTAGATAATGTTTTTTATGCCTATTACAATAAAAATACAATTCATTTTATTCTTAGAAAAGATCTTTTATTGTAATTTTTAAATAACCGCCATTGATGATTAATACTACTAAAATTGCTCCAAATTCTGCAATAATTAACGAATATAACATAAAATCTAGTTTAATTAATATCATCATTAAAAACAATTTAATAAGATTAGAGACAATTGTTGTGATAAAAATTATTTTATTCTTAAATAAGGCCGTTAGAGCACTATTTATTGGTGATTCAAGATAATATAAGAAAAAGTATTGATTAATCCAAAATAGGTACTTAAAAGGCCTGATATCATGATATAAAAGCATAAGCAATTGTTTACCAAATAAATCAATTAAAACCATAAAGATTAGTCCAATTATTAAAGATAATAAAAGGCTTTTTTGAATTCTACTGATAAAAGCTAATTTATTACGTAATTTATATAAACGACTCAATTCTGGAATTAAACTTGTTTCAATTGCACCAATAATAAATGATGGTAACATTAAAATAGATAAAGAATAAATGTTATATAAAGCATAATTAGAAGTAATATAGTAATAAGAATAATTCATCTTCATAAGTAAATGAATTAAGATAATTGGTTCTAAAAAATAAAAGATATTTCCAATTATCTTACTTAAAACATTAGGACTTGATAAACTAATAATATCTTTATTAATTTGATTATCATAAGCCAATGAATTAGAATTTAAAACTAACTTTTTAGGTAAAAATAAATAGAATATAAAGACTGAAAATGATTCGGAAAAGATATTTAATCCAATAACAAACAAAACGCTTAAATATGGACTAAATGCATTTATTTTACTTAATAATAGAATGAAACAAACTAATCGAAATAATTGTTCCAAAATGTTACTAACTGCATATGGTAACATTTTTTGATTTCCAAAGAAATAACCTTTAACAATACTTGATATTGATATAAAAGGAAGAGTAAGAAGAATCATTAGAATTAAATAATTAGTTGCTTTATTTTTTAATAGTGTTTCAGCTATAAAATTACCATTTAAACCAACTAATACAATAACTAAAACATTTATAGCAATCATAATATAAAAAGCATTAGCAATAATCTTTGATGAACTGTATTTACGTTCACTAATTAATTTAGATATGGTAAGTGGGAAACTAAACGTTACAACCTGAGTTAATAGGGAATAAATAGGATTAACTACACTTAATAAACTATTACCATCTAACCCAATAATTTTTGTAATATAAAGGCGAATTACAAACCCTAGTAACTTCGTAATCATAGATGCAATTAATAAAATTAAAGTTGTTTTAAAAAAATTACTTTTTAGCATAATATCTCCTTTAAAAAATATATTAAATAAGATATAATATATTCGTAAAGTTGGTGAGATTATGGATGAAATAAAGTTTAATTCATTACAAGAACTATATAATAGAGTAAAACCAGCCTTAAATACTAAAAGACATGAATTAATTAGTCGTGGTTATACATATATTACTAATAAAGATATATGGAATTATCTAACGAATTATTATTGGGCTGAAAGCCAATACTTAAGTTTATGTGAAATGGTAGATGACATATTAAATATGAATAATGATGCTTTTATAAAGCATATGAATAATATAATAAGTAAAGATATAGAAAGAGTTGAAACTAATGAGTGATATTAAAAGCTCACAAATAATTTTAGATCGTATTCAAAACAGTTATAGCATTGAAGATTTTGCAATCATTAATAATTGCTATCAATATGCTAAAGATATATTTAAAGAGCAAATGCGTAATGATTATGAAACCGAAATTGATCATGCTTTACACGTAATCGATATATTACTTGATTTAAATGTTGATTATATTACTATAGCAGCAACTTTTTTTCATGAAATAATAAGTGAAACTGATACTGATATTGATGAAATATATGATCGTTTTGGAGAAGAGATTGGTAAAATTACCGAAAGTATTAATGCTATTAATAATTTATCATTGGAAATAAATGATGAAGACAGTGCTATATACTTGCGAAAAGTACTAGTTGGATTAGCCTCTGATCCACGCGTTATCTTTATTAAATTAGCCGATCGTTTACACAATATGCGTCATAATTGGAAGATTATTGATAACGAAAAGAAAATTAAATTAAAAGAAACTGAAAAAGTATTAATTCCTATTGCTCATCGCCTTGGAATTAATGGAATTAAAAGTGAATTAGAAGACTTATGCTTATATTACAATAGTCCTGAAGAATATCATGATATTGAAACCAAACTTGATGCTAACCGCGATGAATTAAAAGAAATCTTATTAAATATGCAAAATTCATTAAGTTATTTATTAGATGAAGCAAATATTGAACATGAAATTAAAAGCCGTGTTAAAAGTATCCATAGTATCTATGATAAAATTCATAATAAAGGTAAATCATGGAAAGATATTTATGATATTTTAGCGTTACGAATCTTTGTTAATAGTGCAACCGAATGTTATACTATATTAGGGCTAATTCATGCTAATTATCGTCCGGTTCCTAATCGTTTTAAAGATTATATAGCAAACCCAAAAGAAAACATGTATCAATCCTTACATACTACCGTTTTTGGTGAAAAAGGACGTTTCTTTGAAATTCAAATTCGTACTTATGAAATGGATGAAATTGCTGAAAAAGGAATTGCTAGTCACTGGTCATATAAAGAACATGGAACCATCAAAGCTCAAAATTACATGGAACAAAAACTTGAAATATTCCGTGACTTAATTGAAAATAATATGGATAGTGACGAAACGGATAATGATGAAAATTACATTAATGAAATTTTAAATGAAAATATCTATGTGTTTACTCCAAAAGGGGATGTTGTTGAACTTCCATATGGATCAACACCAATTGATTTTGCATATCGTATTCATTCAAAAATTGGTGATACCATGGTTGGTGCCATCGTTAATGAAGAAATTGTTCCAATCGATTATAAACTAGAAAATAATGATATTGTTTCTATTAAAACTAATGCATCGTCAACACCAAGTGCAGATTGGTTAAATATTGTTAGAAGTACGCAAGCACGAAATAAAATTAAAGCATACTTTAACCAAAAAACTAAAGAGGAATATGTTGAACGCGGTAAAGAAATGCTTGAAAAAGAAGCCCGTAAGAAAGGTGTTAGCTTAAATAGTATCATTAGTGGCGAAGTATTAGAACGTATCTTAAAAACCTTAAAATTAAGTGATTTAAACGAAGTTTATTTAAATATCGGATCACTTCGTTATACGCCTAATTACATTTTAAGTTTTGCTGATGATAATAAGAATAATCAATATGATATTCTATTAACCAAAATTTCAAGTTATCAAAACCGTCGTGCAATTAGTAATTGTCCAGTAACAGTTGATGGCCTTGATAATGTTCGTATTACGTTAGCTAAATGCTGTAATCCAATTTATGGTGATGATATTGTTGGATTTGTTACCTTAAATCAAGGATTAACCGTTCATCGCGCTGATTGTCCGAATGTTTTACATAAAGATCGTTTAGTAAATGTATCATGGAATAATAGTGATTCTGAATTCACTGTTCAATTAAAGATTGATACTTTACCAAATAAGAATTACTTAATTGATTTAATTACGATTGTATCAACTAGTAATTTAAATGTTATTAAAATTGATTCTGTATCAACTACCGATCAAAATACTTATTATTTAACAATAAATATTAAAAATATTGAAGAATTAAAACATTTAATAGTATCATTTGAAAATAAGCCATATATTATTAAGGTTTCAAGAGGTGTTTAATGCGCGTAGTAGTACAAAAATCATTAGATGCATCAGTGGTTGTTGATGACCATCTAATAAATAGAATAAATGGTGGTTTAGTAGTTTTAGTAGGGTTTACTGCAGGTGATAATGAAGCCATTATTAATAAAATGATTCAAAAAATTACTAAATTACGTATTTTTGAGGATGAAAATAATGTTATGAATTTAAGTGTTATTGATGTTAATAAAGAAATTCTAGCAATTAGTCAATTTACTTTATATGGTAACCCATATAATGGTAATCGACCATCATACATTGAAGCCTTAAACCCAGAAGCAGCTAAGCCATTATATGATCATTTCATTAAAGAATGTAATAAAATAGTTCCAACATATCCTGGTATTTTTGGTGCTGATATGAAGGTAAATCTTATTAATGATGGTCCAACTACTATTATGATTGATTCTGTCAACTTTTAACATTTATTGACACTAATTTGACAAAATAACCATAATATGATATAATTAAATCATTGGGGGATTTGGTTATATTGGTAAATTTTAACAACCCGTATGGGTTGTTTTTTATTTACTGAAGAGGCGATATTGCAGAAATTGAAACACAATATAACATTCTTCATAAATCATGTTTTCATAATCGTTAATAAAATAAAATTTAATTAAAAAAGAATTGTACAATTATTTATTTATATTTCAATAAATAAATAATTGCTTAAAACAAATATTTTTGTTATAATAAACATAGTTATTTCGTTGGAAAGAAAAAGTAAAAAAGATGGTGTTATAAAGAGAATTCTTCCATGGCTGAGAGAAGAAGATAAACATGTTTTTGAAACAGAACAACTTTCAATAAATACGAAACGTTTAGTTGCGATAAAACTATAAAAGAGTACCTAGGTAAAGTAAGGTGGCACCGCGGAAGTTATTTTCGTCCTTACGTTTATTTAGGTTTTTTTGTTTTTAGGGGCCATCATGGATTTATTGATGAATTCCAATTAAATAAAGCAATTAAACTAATTGAAGAAGAAATAAATAATTTTAAAGGAGATGAATAGTATGATTACTAAACCAAAAGGAACAATTGATATTTATGGAAAAGAAGCAAAGATTAGAAGTTATGTAAATGATGTATTAGATGCATTATGTGAAAAATATAATTTTGACCGCATTGAAACACCTGTATTTGAGGATTCAAGTTTATTTCACCGTGGTGTAGGAGAATCATCAGATTTAGTACGTAAAGAAACTTATGATTTCAAAGATCGTGGTGACCGTGATATTACTTTAAGACCTGAAGGAACTGCTGGAGTTGTAAGATGGTTTAACGAAAATAAACTATATGGAAATATGACAGATCCAGTTAAAGTTTATTACAATATGAAAATGTATCGTTATGAACGACCACAATCGGGACGTTTAAGAGAATTTACACAATGGGGATTTGAATTATTTGGATCAAACGATCCAATGTCTGATGCTGAAGTTATCTCACTAGCTTATAATGCATATCGTATGTTAGGATTAGATAACGTATGCGTTATGTTAAATAGTTTAGGTGATAAAGAATCAAGAGAAACCTATCGTAATGCATTAGTAAATTACTTAAAACCACATTTAAATGGATTATGTGAAGATTGTAAAGAACGTTTTGAAATTAATCCATTACGTATCTTAGATTGTAAGGTTGATGCTGATTCAGATATTTTAAAAAATGCACCAAAACCAATTGATTACTTAAATGAAGAATCATTAAATCGTTTTAATAAATTAAAAGATTATTTAGATTTAATGGATATCAATTATGAAGTTGATGAATCATTAGTAAGAGGATTAGATTATTATGATCATACGGTATTTGAAATTAAAATTAATAATTCTTATGCTTTAGGTGGCGGTGGTCGCTACAATAATTTAGTAAAAGAATTAGGTGGCGAAGATATGCCAGCCGTTGGATTCGCAATGGGTTATGATCGTACTATTTTAGCACTTGCTGAAAATGAAGTTAGTATTCCAATTAACGAATCAATTGATATTTATTTATTATATGTATCTGAATCTGAAAAAGATACTGCTTGTTATCTAGCACAAGATTTAAGATTAAATGGCTTTAGTTGTGAAACCGATTTATTTAATAAATCATTAAAGAGTCAATTTAAATCAGTAGATCGTTATAATGCTAAATACTTTATTGTTTTAAATGATGAAGATTTAGCTAAAGATCAAATTAAGATTAAAGATAATAAAACTAAAGAAGAAGAAACTATTAGTATAAATGATTTAATTGATTATTTAGATATACATATGTAAGGTGGGTTTATATGTCAAGTTATAATGAAGATATGGCTGAATTATTTGATAGTTTAAATTTAACTGGTTATGAGTTAAGAGAATTAACCGAAGATGAAAAATCAAAACCAGAAGATTGGGCTAAAATGGCTGATCATTTAGCATTAAAAGATGCTGAAACAACAGAAATGATTAGATTAAGTAGTAAATATGCTAAGGAAAGCAGTATAGCACAAATTGATGGAAAAGAATGGATTACAATAGCTGTAATTGGTCATACCGAATCAGGAAAAACAACATTAACGGAAGCTATTAATAAATGTTTTGAAGCCAGAAAAGAAACTAAAAAAATTGAGTCAATTAAATTAGTAGAAATAAATGAGTCAGAACAATTTAAAAACTTCTTTGATCCTAGAGATAAGTGGCCAGAAACTATTAAACTTTTAGAAGAATCAATCGGAGTAATGAATATACATCCAGATCAAGAAAGATTAACTTATCCTTATACCAAAGAAAAATTTAAACATGAAATAAAAAAAATTACTAGCAATTATGAACATAATAATGAATTAATATTTAAATTAAAACCATATCGACAAATTAGAAAGAAAGGAAAATAATATGCAACGTAAAATTAATGTTGAAGAATTAAATAAATATATTGGACAAGATATTACTTTTAGCGGCTTTGTTGATGCCGTTCGTGATAAAAAATGGGTTATGTTTGTAATTCTACGTGACCAAACTGGTAAGGTTCAATTAACGCTTGAAAAAAGTGAAGAATCTAATCAACAAATGATTGAATTATTTCAAAATTTATCTGTCGATTCTACGGTTAAAGTAAATTGTAAAGTTGTAGCTAATGAAGCTGTTAAATTAGGAGGTATTGAATTAATACCAAGTAATGTTGAAATAACTAGTGTTGCTGAAAACTTACCATATGATTACAATAATTTAGATGGTGTTAATATTGATACGAGATTAGATTATCGTTGGATTGATATTCGTAACGAAAAGAATATGCTTATTCGTCGTATTGAATCATGTATGGTAAATGCAATGCGTGATTATTTAAACAACAATGATTTCATTGAAATTCATACTCCTAAATTAATTGGTACTGCTTCAGAATCAGGATCATCAGTATTCGAAGTAAAATACTTTGATCGTAAAGCTTATTTAGCACAAAGTCCTCAATTTTATAAACAAATGGCAATGGCTGCTGGTATGAATCGTATATATGAAGTAGCACCAGCATTTAGAGCAGAAAATTCTAACACTAATCGTCATACTACTGAATTTACATCATTTGATCTAGAATTCTCATATATTAATTCTTATGAAGATGTTATGGACTTAGAAGAAGATTTATTAATCGCTGGATTAACTAAAGTTAAAGAAAAATTTGGTGATAAAATTAAAGAAGTTTTTGGAACTGAAGTTATCGTTCCAACTAAACCATTCCCAAGAATGAAATTAAAAGATTTATATCAAGAATTCCATGATTTATATGGTTTTGATATTCCAACTGAAGATATTGGTGATATGAATGCTGAAGCCGAAAAATTAACTTATCGTTATGCAAAGGAAAAATATGGCCATGAATTCATGTTTATTACTGATTATGCTGCTACTAAACGTCCTTTCTATCATATGCGTGATGAAAATGGCGTTTTACAAGGTTATGACTTAATTTGGAGAGGTACTGAAATTACATCTGGTGCCCAAAGAGAACATCGCTTTGAACAGTTAGCTAAAAATGCTAATGAAAAAGGATTAAAAGATGATGTAAAATTCTATTTACAATTCTTTAAATATGGTTGTCCTCCACATGGTGGTTTTGCCGTTGGTGTTGACCGCTTAACAATGTTATTACTTGGACTGCCATCATTAAAAGAAGCAATGTTTATCTTTAGAGGACCTAATCGTCTAGAACCATAAAAATTAATAATAAAGGAATAAAAATGAAAGAATATAAAATATTAGTAGCAATCATTGGTATTGTTATATTAGGATCAATAATATTTATTCTTTATCTTCTTGGGCAACCAGGAAATGGTAAAGATGCCAAAAAGTATTATGGTACCTGGAAATTGGTAAGTAATAATTACATTGAATTAACTGATGTTGTTTCAAGTGATTATAAAGCTTTAGAAAAAATAAAAATAAATAAAAAAAATCTAGAAAATGAAGATAACCAAATAAAACACTTAGCAGGATGTGCTTTTAACATTCCAAAACGTGATTTTGGAATCACTACTTTTAATCCTAAAACTGAAGATTGTGAAAAAAGCGGTTATCTTATTACTACATTAGGTAAATTAATTATTCAAGATAATAATAATCAAGACTGGCAAGACTATATAATATGTTTTGACATAAAAGGTGATAAATTAATTCAAAGAGAATGTAGTGATGAAATAAAAGATGTTGGAATAACATACCAAAAAATAAAATAGGAGGAATAAAAATGTACTTAAATGATTTATTAAAAAACATTGAACAACATATTAATCAAGATATTACCTTAGAAGGTTGGATTAAAAATATTCGTAAACAAGCAACATTTGGATTTATTGATTTCAGTGATGGTACTTGTTTTGAACATATCCAAGTAGTATATGATAATAACTTACCTGATTTTGATACTATTAATACCTTTAACCTTGGTTCATCAATTAAAGTTGAAGGTAAACTAGTTAAATCTGAAGGTAGTAAACAAGCTTATGAAATAAAGGCATCAAAAGTAACTCTTTTAGGTGATTGTGATAAAGATTATCCATTACAAGCTAAAGGAAGACCAACTCGTGAATATTTACGTGAAATAGCTCATATTAGACCACGTACTAACCTTTATCAAGCAGTATTTAGAATTAGAAGTGTTGCTGCATTCGCTATACATGAATATTTCCAAACTAACGGTTATTTATATGTTCATACGCCACTTTTAACAACCGCAGATTGTGAAGGTTCAGATCAAATGTTTAAAGTAACTACTTTAGACTTCGATAATTTACCAATGGCTGAAGGTAAATGTGATTTCAAAAAAGATTTATTTGGTAAAAAGACTTACATTACTGGATCAGGTCAATTACATGGTGAAACTTTTGCTATGGCTTTTAATAAGATTTATACTTTTGGTCCAACTTTCCGTACCGAAAATTCAAACACTAAAACTCATGCTAACGAATTTTGGATGATTGAACCAGAAATGGCTTTCATGGACTTAAATGACTTAATGAATGTAGAAGAAGAAATGTTAAAATTTGTTGTAAAATCAGTGTTAGATAAATGTAAAGACGAAATCACGTTCTTAACACAATTTATTGACAATGGTTTACAAGATAAATTGACAGCACTTGTCAATAGTAAATTTAATCGAGTAACTCATAAAGAAGCTATCGATATCTTAAAAAATGCTAATGTTAAATGGGAATTTGAACCATCATATGAAGAAGATATTGCTAAAGAACACGAAAAATATTTAACTGAACATTTTAATGGACCAGTATTTGTATATAACTGGCCTAAAGACATTAAAGCTTGGTATATGAAGCTTAATGAAGATGGTAAAACTGTTGCTGCAGTTGACCTTGAAGTGCCAGGTGCTGGCGAATTAATGGGTGGTTCTCAACGTGAAGAAGATTATGATAAGTTAATTAATCGTTGTAAAGAATTAGACGTTGATACCGCACCAATTGATTGGTTTATGGATTTAAGACGTTTTGGTGGTTGTGTTCATTCTGGATTTGGAATGGGATTTGAAAGACTAATTATGTACTTAACAGGTATTGATAATATTCGTGATGTAATTCCTTATCCAAGAACTCCAAATAACTGTGATTTTTAGGAGGTAATTATGGAATTTAATGAAAGTACTATTGATAAACTAGCTGATCTTTTAATGATCGGCTTAACTCCTGAAGAAAATAAAATGATTCTAGATGAATTTGCTATTATTGATAAAAACATAGATAAAATTAATAATATTAAAGGTATCGAAAATATTAAACCAATGACCCATTGCCTAGATGATTTCAAATGCAAATTAAGAGAAGATATTGCTGAAGATTCACCATCAATTGATGATTTATTAGCTAATTGTAAGAAGATTGATGGTCGTGAAGTAGAAGTACCAAAGGTGGTGGAGTAAAATGATGGATAAAACAATTATTGAATTACATGATGCCTTAAAATCTAATCAAGTTACATCACAAGAATTGGTTAATGAAGCAATTAAAAAATCTCATGAAGTTCAAGAAAAATGTAATGCATTTGTTACAATTTTAGATGATGCCAAAGGTACCGAAGTAACTGAAGATTTATTAAGTGGTATTCCGTTTGGTATTAAAGATAATTATTCTACCAAAGGAATATTATCAACTGGATCATCAAATACTTTAAAAGATTATGTTCCATTCTTTACAGCTACTGCTATTGAAAACCTAATGAGTCATGGTTGTGTTCCTGTAAATAAAACTTGTATGGATGAATTTGGTATGGGTGGAACTGGAACTACTGCACATACTGGTGTTCAAAGAAACCCATGGGATCCAACCCGAATGACTGCAGGATCTTCATCTGGTTCTGCTGCTGCCGTTGCGGCTGGAGTTTATCCATTTGCAACCGCTTCGGATTCTGGAGATTCAATTCGTAAACCCGCCGCTTATTGTGGTATTGTTGGTTACAAACCAACTTATGGAATGATTTCCCGTTATGGTTTATTTGCATACGTTTCATCACTTGATACATGTGGTGTTATGACTAGAAGCGTTGCTGATGCTGCAATTGTAGTAGATGCAATGAAGGGAATTGATCCTAAAGATATGACTTCTTGGGATTCATCAAATATCCATTTATATCAAGATTTAACTAAAGAAGTAAGTGGTAAGAAATTATTTTATATTAAAGAAATCGTTGATAAAAATCATTATACTAACTTACCAAAAGAAACTGAAGAACATCTCGATAATTTTATGAAAACCATTGATATTGTAAGAAGCTTAGGTATTGAAGTAGATGAAGTATCAATTGACCAAGATATTTTAAATGCTATTGCATCAACATATATAGTTATTGGTTGTGCTGAAGCAACATCTAATATGTCTAATTTAACTGGTTTCAGTTTTGGGCCAAGAGGTGAGGGTAGTAATTTCCAAGAAATTATGAAAGATCATCGTACTAAAGGCTTCTCATCATTAATTAAAAGAAGATTTGTAATTGGTTCTTATGTATTACAAACTGTAAATCAAGAAAGATACTTTAAAAATGCACAACGTGCTAGAAGATTGATAGTTGATACGATTAAAGAACAATTTCAAAAATATGATGGTTTAATTATGCCAGTAGGAACTGGTGTAGCACCAAAATTAGATAATACTGACCGTGTTACTGATGATGAATTAACACCACTTGAAGAACATTTACAAATTGGTAACTTTGGAGGATTCCCATCAATAACTATTCCTAATGGCTTTATTAATAATTTACCAGTAGGTATTAATATTACTGGTAACTGTTATGATGATCAAAATGTATTAAATATTGCTTATGCTCTAGAAAGCAAAATGAATTACAAAAATCAAATTGCAAAGGAGGTTAAGTAAGATGAATGAATACTATTTAACAATTGGTCTAGAAATGCACTGTGAAGGATCACTAACTAATTCAAAGGTTTTCTCATCAGGAAAAAATGAATATAGTGAAATCTCTAATTGTAATGTTTCACCAGTTGATATGGGATTCCCTGGCATATTACCAGTATTAAACAAAAAAGCTTTAGCTCATGCTATTACTATGTCATTAATACTTAATGCCAGAATTCCAGAATACATGTATTTTGAAAGAAAAAATTATTATTATCCTGATTTACCTAAAGGATATCAAATCACGCAAAATCCTCCAGAAGAATGTGTCGGAAATGGGGGCTATATTGATATTGAAAGAGAAGATGGTTCAACATTTAGAGTTGAAATTGATAATTTCCATCTTGAAGAAGATGCTGCTCAATTAACCCATCTATATGACACATCAACTATTAATTATAATCGTGCTGGAAATCCTTTATATGAATTAGTTACAAAACCTTGCTTACATTCAGCTGATGATGCCGTAAGATTCCTAGAACATATGCGATCAATTTATCAATATTGTGGTATATCCGAAGCCGATAGTAAAAAAGGTCACTTAAGATGTGATGTTAATGTATCTGTTTCAAAAGATCCAAATAAATTAGGAACTAAAGTTGAAATTAAAAACGTTAATTCATTCTCATCCGTAAGAGAAACTATCATTGCTGAAACAAAACGACAAATTGATTTAATAAATGCTGATAGAGAAAATGAAATAATTCAAGAAACTAGACGTTGGGATGAAGAAACCGGTACTACTGTCGGAATGCGAAACAAAGTTGATGCTGAAGACTATAAATACTTTGTTGAACCAAATATTCCACGATTTAAAATTGAACAATCTTGGATTGAAGAAATTAAAGCATCAATTCCTAAATTACCATATGAAAGAAAGAATAGTTACATTAATGATTTAGGATTATCACCATATGACGCTAATATCATTATTAAAGAAAAAGGTATTTCTGATTATTATGATGAATGTATTAAATTAGGAATGGATCCTAAAACCTCTGCTAACTGGTTAACTGTAAATATAATGGGTTATTTAAATAAAGAAGATATTAATATTACTGAATTCTTCATTAAACCTGATATGTTAAAAATTATTTTTGATAAAGTAAATGATGGTACTATTTCATCAAAACAAGCCAAAGATATCTTTAATGAAGCGATAGAAAAACATATTAACCCCAAAGAATTAATTAGTAATGATAATGCCCAAATCAGTGATACTAATGAACTTGAAGCTGTTATTGATAAAATTTTAGCTAACAATCAAGCTAATGTAGAAGCATATCATAATGGCCGTACTAACTTATTACAATTCTTTGTTGGTCAAGTAATGAAAGAAACTAAAGGTAAAGCTAATCCAAGCATCACTACTGAAATAATTCAAAAGAAACTTGAAAAATAGTTTCTTTTTTTTATGATCTTTGATATAATGTTAGAAGAATAAAGAGGTGTTTTTAATGTTTGGAGAAATCAAATTTATTAGTGATAACATTGCTCATGTAGAAAACATCAATACCAAGGAACAAGCACATGATTTAATGAACGTTCACGTAATATTTGAATCTGATAATCAAAGAATATTAGGTGAAGTAAACGAAATATCTGATGAAATTATTAAAATTAGATTATTAGGTGAGTTTGTTAATGATCATTACTTAAATGGTGTTATTAGAAAGCCAACATTAAATTCATCGATTCGCATTATTAATGGTAATGAATTAACCGAAATAATTGGTACTTTAAATAATGAAACTTTCTTATTAGGTCAAAGTGCTATTTATACTAAATATAGTGTATGTCCAAATATTAATGGCTTATTTGCAAACCATATGGCTATCTTTGGTAATACTGGTAGTGGTAAATCATGTGGTGTTGCTCGATTAGTCCAAAACTTATTTAATAATCCTAATATGCAGCCAACTAATGCTAATATCTTTATTTTTGATGCTTATGGCGAATATAAAACCGCATTTAGTGGAATTAATCAAATTAATCCAAACTATAATTATAAATTCTTAACACCAGACCCAAAAGAACCTGGCGATATGAAATTAAATATACCTCTTTGCTTATTAACCCTTGATGATATTACCTTATTATTACAAGCATCTGAACACTCTCAAATTCCAATTATTGAAAGAACAATTCGACTTGTAAAAATCTTTGCTGTTCGAGATGAAACCGCCAATAAACTTAAGAATCATTTAATTGCACGTGCTCTACTAGCAGTTTTATTTAGTAATAATACTACTGAACAAAAGAAAAATGATATATTCTCAATTATTAAAACTTGCCACACAGCAGAATTTAACTTTGATTCAACTGTTCAAGGTTTAGGTTATACCAGAACCTTTAGTGAATGTTTTGAAATTGATAGTAATGGTTATTTTGGTGAATCAGTATTAATCACTGAATACATTCTAAAGTTTATTAATAATGACCTAGAAAACATTCCAACTCCTGAAGGAACCTTCTATGGTATTAAAGAATTAGCAGAAGCCTTAGAATTTACCTTAATTAGTGAAGGATTCCAAAATAATAAAGCTTTATTTGATGCTGCTACAATCTTAAAAGTTCGTGTTAACGGATTATTATCAAATCCCGTTAAAGATTGTTTTGATGGTACTAGATACGTTGATATGGATACCTTTATTAAATCATTAGTTATTACTCAAAATAATACCAAAGCACAAATCGTAAATATTAATATTGAAAATATGGATGATACATACGCTAAAGTTATTGTTAAAATTATGTCTCGCATGTTATTTGAATATGCTAAAAATGCTCCACGAAGAGCTTCTAATCCATATCACTTATTCTTAGAAGAAGCCCATCGTTATATTCATAAAGACTCTGATACCTTCTTAATTGGTTATAATATATTTGAACGTATCTCTAAAGAAGGGCGTAAATATGGCGTATTATTAAATATTATTAGTCAACGACCAGTAGAAATATCAGAAACCGTTATTTCGCAATGTTCAAACTTCTTAATATTTAAGATGACCCATCCAAAAGATATTGCGTATATTCGTGATATGTTACCTAATATTAGTAATGAAATATTAGAAAAGCAAAAAGTTTTACAACCAGGTACTTGTATTGGTTTTGGATCAGCATTTAAGATTCCAATGATTGTTAAAATGGAAATGCCAAATCCAGCACCAAATAGTAATAGTTGTGATGTTGAAACTTGTTGGAAAGGATTGTAAAATCCTTTTTTCTTTGCAAAAAATGTCAATACGGCAAAAAATAGTTTACAAACAATCAATTTGTTTGATATATTTAAATTACCTAAAGGGATAAATAGTCTGTTTTAACATAAAACCGACTAAGTGATATTATTGGGAACCTAATTGGGTGGTGGTGTCGAAAGCCGGTCTTAGAATCGGAATCCTAAAATCATTCATGTGGTGCCCACCTCGTGCGAGCGGGCTTTTATCACAACTCAGGCTACCTTTTAGGTTTTATTTTGGAGGAATTAATATGGATCTAAGTCGTTTAGAATTAATAATGGATGAAAACAATTTAAATCAAGTTAAAAACCTAAATATTGTTTTAATTGGGTTAGGTGGAGTAGGAGGAGCTTGCTTTGAAGCATTAGTTAGATTAGGTATTGAAAATATTACCGTAATTGATAATGATGTTTTTGAATCTAGCAATTTAAATCGTCAAATTCTATCAAATATTAATAATATTGGTAATAATAAAACTGATGAAGCAATTAAACGTGCTAAAGCAATCAATCCTAATATTAATATCACTGGAATCAAAGCTTTTATAAATATTGACTCTCTAAGCCTTTTAAACGGATCATATGACTTCATTATTGATGCTTGTGATACAATTACCACTAAAGCCTTATTGATTGAATATGCGCTTAATAATGGTATTAAAATAATTACTTGTTGTGGCACTGGAAATAAGTTCCATCCCGAATACTTAACCATTACCACTTTAGATAAAACGATTAATGATCCATTAAGTAAAGATTTAAGAAAAATTCTTAGAAATAAAAACATAACTACTAAAATACCTTGTGTTTGGTCTCCTGAACTACCAATAAAAACTAATAGTACTACCATTGGTTCTAATGTCTTGGTACCAAATACTGCTGGATTATTACTAGCTAGTTATGTAATTAATAATACCATTAAAAAATAGATCAATTAATGATCTATTTTTTGGTTAAAACGGTAACTAAAGTTTTAGGATCTTCGCCTTCATAAACAATACGATATAATGTATTTAAAATAGGGTAGTTAACTTTTTTACTATTTTCTAATTCATTTAAACAAGCTAGTGCAAAATAACCTTCAGTAGTATTATTTTCAATGTATTTTTGAATATCTTTTTTCGAACTTGCAATTTCTTTACCAAGTTCATAGTTTCTTGATTCTTTCATACTACAGGTAAGCATTAAATCGCCAAGTCCTGCTAAAGAATACATTGATTCACGATAACCACCAAGATTACGAATAATCTTACGCATTTCGAAAGTTAAACGAGTAATATAAAAATATTTTGTAGATTGACCATATTTTAATCCATCTAAGATTCCAGCACCAATTGCAAAAACATTTTTCATTGCTCCAGATAATAAGATACCATCAATATCTTCTGTATAATCAATATAGATATTATCATTAAAGATACCTTTAACTTGATTTAAGATATCTAAATCACCAGCAATATTAAGTCCGATTGGATCACATTTAATTAGATCACCAGAATAACTTGGACCGCTCATATATAAAACTCTTTTAGAAGGCAAGATACGTTTAATGCCATCATGGATTAAAACTCCACCTTCAAGTAATCCTTTAGAACCAATAATAACAATCGTTTTCTTACCTAAGTAAGGTTTGATATCTTTACAAACATCAACTACAAACTTACTAGCAGTTAAAACTAAAATAACATTAGCATCACTAACAACTTCCGCCATATCATTACTAACAATAGTTCCTTTAGGAAAATTGACTTTTTTAATAATACTATCTAATTTCTTAGTCTTCTTATACTCAGCAACAACATCTTTAGATTCAGTCCATATTTTAATAGCATCACCTTTAATATTATTTAAAATACTTAAACTAAATGCTCCGGTTCCAATAATAGCTATATTCATTATTCTTCCATCTCTTTTCTAATTTTATTGATATTATTTTCTAATTTATTATCTTTAGGATTATAATACTTTTTATTTTTTAAATTATCTGGCATATAATCTTGTTTAACCCAATCATTTTTATAATCATGCGGATATTTATAACCATTAGCCGTAATTTGAATATGTTTAGGAACTTCTCCAATATTTCCCGCTTCGACATCTTTATAAGCTTCTAATACTGCATCATGGGTACTATTTGATTTCGGAGATAAAGCCATTTCAGTAACAATATTACCCAATATAATAATGCATTCTGGCATTCCCACTAATTTTGAAGCTTCAATCGCAGCATGTAATTTCGGACCAATCCCCGAATTAGCAAGCCCAATATCTTCGTAAGCAATTACCGTTAATCTTCGATAAATACTATCAAAATCACCAAAATAAATTAATCTTGATAAATAGTGTAGGGAAGCATCTACATCACTACCACGAATTGATTTTTGTAATGCACTTAATAAATTATAATAATCCGTTTCATTCTTATCATGAGCATAGATTGGTTTAGCATTAATCTTTTCCACTAATTCTAAATCAATATTTCCATCACTAGCAGTATTATAAGCTATTTCTAAAAGCGTAATAGCACTTCTTAAATCGCCTGCTGAAACATTAATTATATAGTCATATACTTTATCACTTATTTTAATATTATCAAGGTTTTTTGCAACTTTTTTTAAAGCCTTTATAACATCATCATTTCCTAAATCTTTTAATTCTAATAGTAACACACGACTTCTAATTGCGGGATTAATTGTATGGAAGGGGTTAGTTGTTGTCATTCCTATTAAAATAACCAATCCTGATTCAACAGATGGTAATAAAATATCTTGTTTATCTTTATTCATACGATGAATTTCATCAACTACTAATACAATTTCACCATATAATTTAGCTTCGTTAATAGCACCCATAAAATCTTCTTTTTTATCAATTGCGGCATTTAAAAAACGAGCATGAAGATCAAGTTCATTTACAATTGCATTAGCTATAGAAGTCTTTCCGCAACCCGGATGACCATATAAAATCATTGAAAACAATTTTTTGTTTTTAACCATTTTCGTAATGATTCCATCTTTACCAACTAAAGCTTCTTGACCAACAACATCACTTAATTTTTTAGGACGTGCTTCATTTGCTAATAAGTTCATAAAACCACCATTTCTATTATATCAAATATTTGAATTAAAAGATATTTTATTATATAATTTTCTTATAAGAGGGTAGTAATATGAACGAAAAATACATTCTTGAATATTTAGATTATATTAACTATGTTAAAAAATATTCCAATGAAACGATTAAGAGTTATACTGATAATCTAAACAAATTTAATTTATATATAAAAAACAAAGATATTTTAAATATTGATAATAGTACAATCGAAACCTTTATTACCTCTAATAGTGATTTAAGTCATAAAACTATTGCTCATTATATCACTGTCCTTAATTCATTTTATAAATATCTACTTGATTCTAATTATATTACTACTAATCCTGTTGAAACGATTAAACATCCTAAAATCAATCAACATTTACCAGTCTTTTTAAATGATGAAGAAATTAAAAACTTATTAAACGTTAACCTTAACACGCCTTATGATTACCGTAATAAAGCCATGCTAGAATTACTTTTTTCCACTGGTATTCGAATCTCTGAGTTAATTAATTTAAGAATTCAAGATGTAGATTTAATTAATGATGTTATTAAAGTATTAGGGAAGGGGAGTAAAGAAAGAATTATTCCTATTGACAATATTGCTAAAGAACATCTAGTAAATTACATGAATAATTATCGTTATACCTTATTAAAGAAAAATACCAATATTGATTATTTATTTATTAATAATTTAGGTAATACAATATCCCGTGTAGGATTCTTTAAAATTATTTAAAAAGAAGCTGTACGTGCTAACATCAAAAA
>JAEEKO010000088.1 GCA_016282415.1 Caryophanales bacterium
ATATCGGTATATTCATTATTTTTATGTTCTTTTTCTTCAGCATAGAATTCTTTGTATTCAAGTAATGCTTTATCATATCCAAATAATGTACTAAATTTTGGAATTAAACTTTGAACAATATCATTACCCTGATACATTAAAATACCAAAACGACGTACATTATATTCACGATTCCATTGCTTTGATAAACGTGAATAGTCAGCTTTATTAAATTGTGCTACAGCAATAATTATTAAGATAACCCCTACACCACAAGTAATAAGCATACTTTTTAAACTCTTTTCAACATGCGCTAAATAATTATAGTAAGTTGATTTTTTTAGTCTGCTATGAACATAATGGAATACCATAATCATTGGAATATAAATAAAATCTAATAGTTTTAATTTACTAAATACACTATCCGTTACTTCTCCAGTTTGACTTAAAGCTGTAATTAAACTTAAACTTGCAAAATTAGTATAGAATGTATAATAAATTGAATTAGATGTAGTTGTAAAAAAGATAAAGAATAATACACAGTATAAATATTTAAATTGATTCTTTGGCTTTAATAAATAAGCGAATGAACCTAATATTAAAATAACACCCATATCAATTAGCATTGATACAAACATAAAGACATCACCAATAGTGGCATATCTTACAATCAAAGTACTAATAAATGCTAAAAAAACATATGATAAAAATAATCTATTGGAAATAATATAATCAATTATTGATAAATAAATTTTTTTAATAATCTTCTTCATATATATACCTCAATCTACATCATTATAACACGAAAAGGATAAAAGTTAAACTGATAAAAATTAATTTTTACTTGCTATTTTTACACTTATTTGTTATTATTAATACACATGCAGGTGTGGTTCAATGGTTAGAATATAACCTTGCCAAGGTTGGGATGGGAGTTCGATTCTCCTCACTTGCTCCATTTGAAATAAACGTCGAATTAATCGACGTTTTTACATATAATATATTATTTTGAATATACTAATATTGACAATATATATCAAAAATGGTACTATTGTCATATAAGAACTCTGTTCAATCCGAAGCTTCACGTTATACGTGAAAGGTTTATGTAGGAAGAATGGAGTTTTTTATTTTGTCTTTTTAGTTAAAGATGAGTCAAATATACTAAATATTGTTTTTTCATATTATCACCACTAGATACAATTTACCACTTATTAACTTTTAAATCAATCGAACAAAAGCATTTTTATATACTATTCATTAGTTTTCTTTTTAAATAGAATTTAACACTAATTGTCACTGTAAATGTCACTGTATTTTTAAAATATTTTTATGATATATTTTTATTGAATCAAGTTTTATCTCAATTTTACATATGGATAATTAGCTACATTTCGTAAACGAGATACACACTTGCTCCATTTGAATATTAAAAGACTAGTTATTAACTAGTCTTTTTTTAACCAATATTAACTCCAGCTTCCTTAACTCCACTTATTTTATTTAAAGCTAAATGATAACCCTTGTTATTATCTTGTAATTCATAAATACGCGATTGAATAACATAATCAAGTACTTCAATATCATCAGGTTTATCACCCAATAAAGTCGGTAGTATAGAATAGTTATCCCCTTTACAAACCTTTCCCGCCATAAACGATGAACGATGACATTCACTTTCAAATATTAAGTATTTTGTTAAATCATTACTCTTTTTACAAATATATATTTTATAAGGTGATTCTTGACAATCATCACTCTCAAGTAAATCATAAGAATATCGCTTTAATGTATATAATATAAATGGCTTTCTTTGCTTTTTATTAGTTAATAATTGTTTATAATCATCATCTAACACTGTTTTAATATAATATGATGTTAATAATGATGCAAAACCACAAGAACGATACTCTGGTTTTATATAAGTTCCAACATAATAACTAATTCTTTTTTCAACATCTAACATAAAGTACATATAACCAATATTCTTATGTATTCCCTTACTGTTTAAAAATAGATTAATAAAATAATAAGTTTGACCATTTTCACCATAAAAAGTCTTCTTAAGGTTTACTGTTAACTTAGTACGATTATTAATTGTTATTATATCTATTAACATTCCTTTTTCATCATATGCCAAATCACTTAAAGTTGTCATTTTTCACATTTTCCCCCAAACGTCGCATATTATAACATAATATTCTTTTATCTGCAAATAAACAAAAAAACTAGTTATATAACCAGTTTTCTAAATCTTGATTATGAGATTTTTGGGCTTTTAAAACTAATCCTGAATCTTGAACACGCTGTAATTCATGAGTTGGGTCATAGCAAATCACTCCATCAGTTAATATATCGATTTCATCATTAATATAACCAACACCAATATCCTCAAATTTCTTGTTAGATATAAGTCTAATTTTAATGCCAACACCAAAATCATTCAAACTACAAAAACGATAATATTCATTAGCATGATCAACGGCAAGTTTCATTGGCATCGAACATGGCTTATTAACCACAATATTTATAATAAAAGTGTCATTATCAGGAGTTTGATAACTAAAAACTCCAAAAAGGTTACCAAAAACTTGATATTTCTTGCATACAGATTCTACTTCTTTATTAATACGATCATAATAAATTTCCATAAAAAATAACCACCTTTTTTAAAAAACATGGTTATTATATAACATAATTGTTACTAATTCAAATAATAGTTACTATTTTTTATAATTATTTAATAATTCTTTATCTTCCTTACTAACACGATAACTATCATGACATTTACTTATTGCTTTATTAATTGCAAAAGCATTTAATTTATTACTTTTAAAATACTCTAATGTTAAATTACGATTTTTAATAAAAGCTTCACATAAAAACCATGCTGCTCCCATATTAACATAATACTCTTCTTCATTACTTAGTTTATCTAATTCATTAAAGATAGCTTTTAAATAATCGGTTCTAACATAAGCAAAGAAAATTCTAATGGCAATTCTTCTTTTAAAAGGTTGCTTACTTCCTAATAATTTCTTGGCATAATCAAAATAAGCATCTTCATTTCCTTTAATACGGAATTTTAAAGAATCCGTTACTGACCAAGTATCAACATATTTTGATAACTTTTCAATATATTTTATTTGTTCTTTATAGTCTTTAATGGTATTTATTAAATAAGCATCAATCATTAACGCTTCATGATACTTATCGGGCATTGCATCTAGAACTTCATTTCGAACATCAATTAATGATTTTACAATTTGTTTTTGCTCTGGAACTAAAATACCTAAACATGGTTTTTTAGTATTAACAACACGCCTAGTAAACTCAATTTTATCTTCATGCTTACTAGCTTCCAAAAAATCATAATATTTATTTAAATCAAACTCTTTCATAATATCACATCGCTATTATAACACATATATTACTTTAGGTGATATTTTATGAATAATTATACCCTGCTTGCTTTATATGCTACTCTCTTTACTTGGTTTTTAACTATTCTTGGAAGTAGCATGGTTTTCTTCTTTAAAAAAATTAATAAAAACATCATGGATGTATCCTTAGGTCTGGCCGCCGGAATTATGATGGCAGCTTCATTTTTTTCGTTACTAAACCCCGCAATTGAAAATGCTAAAAATTTAAAACAACTTCCTTGGTTAGTAGTTAGTATCGGCTTTATTATTGGTGGCATTTTCATCTATCTTAGTGATTTATATTTTAATAATCGTTTTAAGAATAAACCTAATAAAAATAAACGTTTATTTTTAATGATTCTTTCAATTACATTACATAATATTCCCGAAGGTTTAGCCGTTGGAATTGCATTTGGTAGTATTAAATATCATCTTGCTGATGCTAACTTAACCAATGCATTCTTACTGGCATTAGCTATCGGATTACAAAACTTTCCCGAAGGAAGTGCTATTAGCTTACCACTTCGTCGTGAAAACTATAGTCGCTTAAAGGCATTCATCTATGGCTCCCTTAGTGCAATAGTTGAGCCAATATTTGGTATAATTGGAGCCATTCTTACCATTAAACTAACTTCATTAATGCCCATCTTTTTATCATTTGCTGCTGGCGCTATGATTTACGTTATCATTGAAGAATTAATTCCCGAAAGTCAAACCAATAAAAATAAAGCCCTAATGGCTTTATTTACGCTAATTGGATTTATTATTATGATGATCTTAGATATTGCTTTATAAAATAATATTAATAATTAAACCAACCAAACTTCCAATTAAATATAATAAACTAATTATTAACAATGTATTTTTAAATGACTTATTGTTCTTAATTAAAACAATTAATCCTACTCCACTACCAGTTAATAAACCAGCAATCATAGAACCAAAACTAATAGAATGATTAATATATAATTCAGTTAATGCTACTGATGCACCACAGTTTGGAATTAACCCAATTAATGAAGTTAAGAATGATCCAAAGATATTATCTTTTAATAATATCTTTGCTAAATAATCTTCACCAAAATAATAAAAACTAGTATTAATAATAAAATTAATAACAATAATAAATAAGAAAATTTTTAAAGTATGAATTAAACTAGCTGTAAAAATATTATGATTTTTATGACAAGAACAATGTTCATGATCACAAATCTCATAATTTGGATCAACTTTTGGATGATAAACCAAATCAATTAAGAAACCAATTAATAAACCTACTCCAAATTTAATAGCTAAACTCGTAAGAATTACTTTATAACTTAATCCCCCACTTAACATTACTGGTAACATTTCATCACTAGTTGATAAATAAATTGCAATTAATGTTCCCATTGTTAATAAACGAGTTACATATAAGTTAGTAGCAAGTACGGAGAAACCACATTGTGGTACTAATCCAAATAAACTACCAACTAATGGCCCAAACTTACCTGTCTTTTTTAATAAATCATTAGTTTTATTTTCATAACGATGTTCAATAAATTCAATTATTAAAAATGCTACAAATAAGAATGGCAATAATTTTAAACCATCAATTACTGTATCTAATATTACATCTAACATAACAACACCTCAAATAAACATATAACATTATATTTATAATGGTAAGAATTGTCAATATTAAAAAACGAATTTTGGTAATACTAATATTGAAAGGGTTGATAAAATGAAAAACGTAACCGATATGATTACCGAAAAAGATTTATTATATATTGAAGATATTTTTAAATGGCATCAAAACAGTATTAAAAAATTAACTATTTATCTAGACCTATTAGAAGAAGATGATAGTATTAAAATGTTAACAACTATCATTGATATGCATGAAACATTTTGTGATGACCTAGTAGGATTCTTGGAGGCGGAATAATATGGATGAAAAAGCAATTTTAAATGATACTTTAAGTACCTTAAAAGCAATGTCAGTTAATATGACCTTCGCACTAAACGAAGCTAGTTGTGATAATATTTATAATTTATATTATGAGCAATTTAAAGATATTAATAAATATACCAAACTAGTTTATGATTTAATGTATAAAAAAGGTTATTATGATTTATCCAATGTTGAAAAAAATAAAATAAATAAAGTATTAAAAACTATAAAAGACGAATTAAAATAATTCGTCTTTTATATTATGCAATTCCCAATAATAATTTTAAATTATATTTAAAATAATCACCAAAAGTAGCTTTTTTAATATCTTCTTTTACAATTAAAGGAACACTAAGAATCTCATTATTTACTTTATATTTTAGATAACCTACAATTGTATTTTTCTTTACTGGATATTCCAGTTCTTCATAAGTAATATAAGGTTTTCCATAATCCAGTTCACTGTTTATTTCCACTACATCATTTAAATCTTCTTTAGTATAAACGTAATATTTATTTTTTAATGTTTTATTATTTTTTATATAATCTACCTTTTGATCCTTTTTAATAATCTTATTTAATTGATAGTTATTAAAAGCATAATTTAACAAATTGGCAGTATCCTTCGTTCTAGTATCATTATCTGGTTCTCCCATCACTACCGTAATAAATCTTAAATCATCTTTTTTAGCAGTAGCTGTTAAACAATATAAAGCATTGGTAGTATATCCGGTTTTTAAACCATCTACACCTTCATAAAAACGCACCAATTTATTAGTATTAACTAACCAGGTTTTAGAGCCATCTTCTTTCGTTAAGTATTCTTCATATATTTTAGTATATTCTAAAATTGCTTCATGTTTTATTAATTCACGGGCGATAATTGCCATATCATAACTACACGAATAATGACCATCTTCATCTAACCCATGAGGATTTTTAAACTGAGTGTTAATTAAACCTAATTCTTGAGCTTTCTCATTCATTTTTTGAACAAATTTATCCACACTACCATAAGTTTTTTCAGCCAGTGCTACTACCGCATCATTTCCAGATGCAATTGCCACGCCCTTTAATAATTCATTAACTTTCATTTTACTATTAGCGCTTAAAAATATTTGACTGCCACCCATCTTAGCAGCATTCTCACTGATTAAAACATCGTCATCAAATTTTAAAGTACCATTATCAATCTTCTCCATTATTAATAGCATACTCATAATCTTAGTCATACTAGCTGGCGCTAAACGTTCTTTACTATTATTCTCATATAATATTTTACCCGTACTATATTCCATTAAAATACTACTTTTCGCACTAGTCATATTATCATCAGCAAACACCATTATCGGAAATAACAATATAATTAACAAAAGTATTTTTTTCATCTACTCACCTATTTATATATATGTTATTAATTGCAAAAATATTAACTTTATAATAAAATATAAATATAGAAAATAGAGGAGATGTTTATGGAAGAAAAAAAAGAAAAAAGTAATATTTTATTCTTGTTATTTGCAATCATGTTTATTATTGTAACGCTAGTAGTTTTAGTGGGAGCTTATGGTGTTTACCTAAATCGTCCAAAGAACTTTTTCAAAACTACCATTAATAATAAATATTTAAAATTCAATGAACATAAGAGTAAAGTGTTTAACTTCAACCCCGCCGAAAATAAATTAGAAAGTAGTTTAAAATTAGATTTAGAAGTTAATCAAGATGGTACTAAAACTACTCAGGAATTAGTTAATATTGATTTTAATTCTGATTTCAAAAATGAGTATTTGAGTACTACTATTAATTCTAAATTGTATGATCAAATCAAAACTGACATCGCTTTTGATAATGACGACTTAATTATTAATAATAAAATGATTTATGAAAAGCCATTATTATTAAATGATGTTCTTGAATTTAATTGGGATTATTTTCAAAATATTAATGAAGAAGATTTTGATATCGTAACATCAACAATTAAAAACGAAGTAATTAAAAGTTTAAAAGATAAAGACTTTAAAACTAAATCAACAACGATTGCAATTGATGGTAATGATGTTCGTGCTAAAAAGATAACTTATGTTGATAAAAATGCAAATAAAACAATTGAAAAAATAATTAATAACTTAGCTAATGATGATAAGTTTGTTAAAGCTTTAGCAAATTTAACTGATACTGATAAAAAAGACATCGTTAAAGAATTAAAAGATGCTAAAGTTGAAAAAGATTTAAAACCAATTACAATTAATTTATATACTACCGGAGTGTTCTCAAAGTTAGCAAAAACTGAAATTGAATATGACGGAATTACTGTTAGTTATTTAAATTATAAAGATGAAAATTATGAATTTAAATTCGAGTCTGATGATTATGAATTTGTATATAGTGCCAATATCAATGATGATAAAGAATATGACTTTATTGTTAAAATAAATAAAGAAACTAAAGTTAAAGGAGTTATTAAAGAAAACTCTGATGAAGCTTTAAAAGTAAATTTTGAAATCAACGTTAATAAAGATACGAAAGTTAATGGTAAAGTTGATATCAAAACCGTTAAAGATAATAATAGTGAATTAACTAAAAAAGGCAGTATTATTATTTATACCAATGATAAAAAAGAAGATTACTATAAATTATCATTTGAAAGTACCATTAAGAAAGTTAAAAAAGTAAATAAAGATAATATTAAAGGTGCTGTTAATTATAATAAATTAAGTAAGAAAGAAAAAGCAAAAATTGAAAGTCAATTAGAAGATAATATTGAATCACTTAAAGAATTATTAAACTTTAAATTAGAAAACCAGGATTAGTAAATCCTGGTCTTTTTAATTATCTTTTTTATTTTTCTTTGAATCACTATTTGCTAAAGCTTCTTTACGACTTAAGTTTAATCTACCTTTATTATCATAACCCATTGCTTTAACAATGATTGAATCCCCAACTTTAACTACCGTACTTGGTTTTTCAATACGTTCTTTAGCAAGTTGTGAAACATGAACTAATCCTTCGCATCCAGGCCATAATTCAACAAAGCATCCAAAGTCTTCAACTTTAACAACTTTACCTTGATAAATTTCGCCAGGTACTACTTCTCTAACGATTGCTTCAATCATTTCTTTAGTTTTCATAATTACATCATAATCAGTATGATAAATAATTACACGTCCGTCATCATCAATATCAACTTTAACTGCGTCTTTATCAGTTACCGTTTTAACATTAGATGCTTCTAAAATAATTTTAGTAATCATTTCACCACCACGACCAATAACATCTTTAATCTTTTCAGGTTTAATTTGTAACATTTCAACCTTTGGAGCATATTTACTTAATGCTTTACGTGGTTCTGGAATAGTTTTTTCCATTACATCTAAGATTTCCATACGAGCTTTCTTAGCTTGATTTAAAGCTTCTTTAAGAATATCTTTAGTAACACCCTTAATTTTGATATACATTTGTAATGCAAAAATACCTTTACGCGTACCAGCAACTTTGAAGTCCATATCACCCATATGATCTTCTAAACCTTGGATATCAGTTAAGATTGTATATTTTTTACCATTTTGAATTAATCCCATTGCGATACCTGCAACTGGAGCTTTAATTGGAACACCAGCAGCCATTAATGATAAACATCCGGCACAAATAGTAGCTTGAGATGATGAACCATTAGATTCTAGAATTTCAGATACAACACGAATTGTATATGGGAATTCTTCTTCAGATGGAATAACTTGAGAAAGTGCTCTTTCACCTAATGCACCATGTCCAATTTCACGACGTCCTGGAGAACCATAACGACCAACTTCACCAACTGAGAATTGTGGGAAATTGTAATGTAACATGAAACGTTTAGTATCTTCAAGTCCTAAACCATCTAAAATTTGATGTTCATTTAATGCTCCTAATGTTGTAGTAGCTAAAGCTTGAGTTTCACCACGAGTAAATACCGCAGAACCATGAGTTCTTGGTAATAAATCAATATAAGCACTTAATGGTCTAATTTCATCCATCTTACGACCATCTGGTCTTACTTTCTTATCAGTGATTAATACACGAACAGCTTCACCTTCTAAGATATCAACAAGTTTTTTAACATCACTAATAATTGCATCAAAATCTTCATCTTCTTGATATTTTTCAGTAAAGAATTCAATTGTTTCAGCTTTAACATTATCAATTGCTTCATATTGAGCAAGTTTACCTTTAACTTTGAAACATGCAAACATCTTATCAGTAGCATAACCACGAACTTCAGATTCAACCTTTGGATCAATAGTTGCAAGTTCAACTTCAACTTTTGGTTTACCTACTTCATCAATAATTTCTTGTTGGAAGTCACATAATGCTTTAATATGTTCATGACCAAACATCAATGCTTCTAACATTTCTTTTTCTGATACTTCTTTACTACCTGATTCAACCATACAAATAGCTTCTTTAGTACCAGCAACAGTTAAATGAATAGTACTTTCTTCCATTTGAGCTGGAGTTGGATTAATAATATAATCTTTACCAATTTTACCTACTTGAACACCAGCTACCGGTCCATCAAATGGAATATCCGAAATACCAAGTGCAAGTGATGATGCAAATAAAGCAGTCATTTCAGGAGTGTTATCAGGATCTACTGATAATACCGTATTAATAACTTGGACTTCATTTCTGAATCCTTCACTAAACATTGGACGAATTGGACGGTCAATTAAACGAGCTGTAAGGGTTGCATAATCAGAAGGTCTTCCTTCACGTTTAATAAATCCTCCTGGAATTTTACCTACAGAATATAATTTTTCCTGATATAAAATCGTTAATGGAAAGAAAT
>JAEEKO010000089.1 GCA_016282415.1 Caryophanales bacterium
AAAGTAAAACAATTGAAAAGCAGTATGATTATTTGTTATCAGCAACACTGGTTAACGGAAAAGTTCCTAGTATTTATGAAGAAGGTTTTATAAAAGATTCGAATAGTGTTGAGTTAAAATAAGGAATAATGATATAATAATATTGGTGATTTAAATGAAATCAGTAAAAATTAATGGCGTTGATTATAATATTATTAAAGATGATGATAAAATTATTAATGTTGAAGAGCTGTCTGAAATGATAACAGATTATTTTGATGAGTTTGATTATATTTTAGGTGATGTTGCGTATAGTCATGTGCGATTAAAAGGATTTAATAACAAAGATAATCCTCGTTTTAATAAGATAAATGATTATAGTAAAATAAATGATTATATTAATGATAAATGTGCATATGGATGTAAATACTTTATAATTGAAAAAGTTAATAAAAAAGATACTAAGAAGTCAGTTTAATATTGAGACTTCTTTTTTTATTTGATATAATAATAAAAGAATAGAGGAGTGCATTATGAGGGTAACAATTGGTACAAATCCAGTAAATGTTGAAGGCATATTTTATATCAATGATTCTTTATCTAATCAAAGAATAAAAATTATAATGTTAACTGAAAGTAAGGATAAGATTAATGAAGGATGCTATGCTTTTAGATTAGGTGAATTAAATGGATTAAATGTTACTAAAATAAATCCTGCAAATAAAAATGCACTTTATCAAGCTTTAAAAAGCATTTTATCAAATTGCTATCCAATGACTTATGATCTTGAATCAACTGCTTTAGAAGGAAATACTTTTGAATTAGATGGCTTAAATATTCCAGTTCATGCAATTGATAATTATCGTGAAAAAACAAAAGTGTATATGAAAAATAATTTTGACGCACAACAATATCATAATCCAATTAATAATGAGGTTATTAATAATACCGAAGATAGTCCAATCACTCAAGATATAGTTGAAGAAGTTGATAGTATTGAAAAATTATTAGAAGATTTTGATAAAATTGAAAATGAATTATCAACGTTAAAAAGTCGAATTATTAAATTTCAAAATATTAAAACCAGTCAAGCTATTAATTACCAACAATACAACACTGAAGTTGAAGATGTTTATAAAAAAGTTGCTTAACATACAGTTAAGCTTTTTATTTTGCATTCTTGTTTAAAAGTTTAATATAATTAAGTATGAAAGATGATATATATAATAACTATAATTTGATTGCAGAGGATATACAAAGCGTTAGTAACAATCAGTATTATTTTAGAATAGATGATAAATGCTATTATTATATTGATTGTATTTTTAATGAGGAACAAATTAAACAAAAATTAATAATTTCCAATTATGTAAGAGAAAGATTAAATATTGATAGTTTAAAAATTGTGTTAACAAATCAAAATCGAATTATTGATGATAAAAGCCGAATTTTATTAGTTGGAAATGTTGATAATTATAATAAAAAGATAGATATTGATTACATTGAAAAGTTTGATGATTTAAAGGTTTATAATAATAACAATAATATAAATGATTGGTCGAAAAAATGGTCTGATATTATTGATCAGGCGGAAAATGATTTAACCAAAAAAGCGATAGATGATATAAATACTTTACTAATAATTAACTACTTTATAGGGTTAGGGGAGAATGCAATTTATTTATTTAATAAGTATTTTGATAGAAAAAAGCACTTTGTCCCTAGCCATAGAACCATAAATAGTAATTATTTTTTTATTATTAATCCATTAAACTATCTTTGGGATTACGAGCAAAGAGACTATGCTGAATATATTAAATATACAATTTTAAATAATTGCTTTAGTATGGAAGATATTAAATATATTTTTAAAGTGAAAAAATGGAATATAAATGATGCGGGAATTTTTTATAGTAGGGTATTATTTTGTAATACGTTTTTTGAGGAATTAAGAAGTTTTTTAAACGGGGATAATGTTGACATAAAAAAATATTTGCAAATAGCAAATATTTATGAAAGTTCAATAAAAGATATTGAAGCCTTTTTGTTTAAAAGTTACAATACGATTTTTCCTTTTTATAATAATTAGACTGGAACGTTGATCACATCTTCAATTTCATCAATGTGTTCTTTTAAATAATTAAGAATTCCATCTTTAAGCGTGTAATCAATTAAATTACAATTTTCACATGCACCTGATAAGCGAACATATACAATTTTATTTTCGTATTTAATAAATTCAACATTACCACCATCTGCATTTAAAAATGGGGTTATTTCTTCAATAAGTTTTTTTATTTGTTCTTCAGTATTCATTTGTTTATCACCAATTTGATTATAACTTACATAAATAATAATTGTAAAGTGGTATTATTTGTTGATTAATGGTATAATTTAACAAGTGGTGATAATTATGAAAAAATATAATATTGGTGATATTGTAACTGGAACTATTACCGGCGTGGAAAGTTATGGCGTATTTGTAAAAATAAATGATTACTATAATGGGATGGTTCACATTTCTGAGATATCTGATAAATTTGTCTCAGACATAGAAAGTAATTATTTAGTTGGTGATACCATAAAGGCAAAGGTTATTGATGTAATAGACGATAAAAAGCAATTAAAGTTATCAATTAAGGTATTAAAAAATGATGAAAAGATTGATAAATCATTAAACGGTTTTGATCCTTTAAAGGAAGCGTTACCAAAATGGATTGAAAAAAAGTATAGCGAAATAGAGAGTAATAAATAAAAAAACATCCATATATATGGATGTTATTAACATTTTGGTGCCCAAGGCCGGACTTGAACCGGCACGGGCTTTAACACCCGCAGGATTTTAAGTCCTGTGCGTCTACCTATTCCGCCACTTGGGCAACAAAAATTGTCTCATACAT
>JAEEKO010000090.1 GCA_016282415.1 Caryophanales bacterium
ACAATGAATGTGTAAATATTTTCTAAAGATGCACTCATAACCAGTATAATGGGAAAAAACATATAACCCAACTACAATTATAAATGGAAATATGAACCAAAAAATTCTTTTTAACATTAATCTTCTAATGGATTACCATCAGCATCTTTATCAATGTTTCCACAAAGAATCATAATACCTTCAATTAATCCCCAAACCCAAGCAATTAATGGGCCAATACCAAAGCAAAAAGATCCAACTATCGTTAATAATAATTGACCAACAGCTTTACCAGTATAACCTAAATAAAAGTTATGTACACCTAAATATCCTAAGAAAATACCTAATAAACCAGCAGCCATTTTAGATTTAGCATTTGGATTTTTAGTAGCTTTCTTTTTAGCTTTTTCTTCAATAATAGCACCACAGCTTAAACAAACTTGAGCACCATCTTTTACTTCAGCACCACAATTTTCGCAAAATTTTGCCATATCTTATCCCTCCAATAATCAAATTATATCATAATATTTTTTAAAAATAAATAACTAAAAACCAAGTTCAACACTAAGTTCTGCATTAATATCTAGCTCAGTATTTGCTTCGATACTAGCGGCAATAACATTACCATAACCATTTAAGTTATAGCGCATTCCTAAAAGACCACAATAACCAATAACATCAGAAGATGTCCAACCACGCATATTAGGCATTTTAACGCTCTTATAATCCGTTAGAATAAATACTTTATTACCTTTTAATACTTTCGTTTGTTTTAATGGGCTTTGATTAATAACATTTGCACCATCACCAATAACGATTGGTTTTAATCCTAAATTATTTAAACTTTCAACGGTTTTTTGAACATCCGTATTAATATAGTTTTCTAAATCTATTACTTTAGTTTTATCAACAGAAGATTCTACTTCTACAATATCTTTATATTTAGCAATCTCTTCAATAGCGGTTGCAGTATTCTTAGCAACTGCTGATATTGGTCCCACAAATTGTTTAGTTGCAATATAAATTGCATATTCTGGATCCTCATATGGGAATAAACCAGCAAATGATCGAATAAAATTATATTTACCAGTTAAATAAGTACCATTTGAAGCAATTTGCGCTGTACCCGTCTTACCAATAACCGTAATGTTATTAGCTTTATAATAACGAGCATCCGTTAAATTAGAATAAACAACATCTTTCATCATATCACGCATATAAGCAGCATTAGCTTTACTTACAACGTTTCTTACTACCGTTCTTTTGCCTTCATAAGTAACTTTACCTTTTTCATCAACTATTTTATCAACAATATATGGTTTAATCATATCACCATCATTAGCCATAATAGTTAATCCTTGTAATAATTGAATTGGAGTGACTAAAACACCTTGACCAAATGAAGCGTTGGCAAGTTCACTACGATATTTAAACGCAATTTTACCAGCACTTTCGTTTGGAAGTTCAATGCCAGTTTTACTACCAAATCCGGCTTTTTTATAAAAGGTTCTTAAACGATCATTACCAAGTTTTAATCCTAATTTAGTAGCTGCAACGTTACTACTGTAACTAAACCCAGTATTATATGAAATCGTTCCCCAACCAGTACCGTTAAAGTCTTGAATTAAAGCATTATCAACTTGAATTGTACCAGATTTATAAGTTTCATTACCATCATACATATTATTATCCATTGCTGCTAAAAATGAGAAAATCTTCATTGTTGAACCAGGTTCATATGCAAAACTAACCAATGGATTTAAATAAGTTTTAACATCATCTAAAGTATTTAGATTAAAGCCCATATTCGTTGCACTACCAACAATTCGTCCTGTTTTAGCTTCCATTACACTAATAGTAACCCAATCCATTTCATAGTTATTAGTTAAATTAGTTACAACGTTTTCTAGAATTAATTGAATATTATTATCAATAGTTAAATAAACATCATGACCATTAACTGGTTCTTTAGTTAATGAAGGCGTATTAGGAATTTGGTATCCATAAGCATCCTTTTGATATTCTTTATAACCATCAATACCACATAACTCGGCATTAAATTGCTTTTCAATACCCATTTCTCCATTAATATTTTCGTTCTCATCTTTACGGGCATAACCAATAATTGATGATGCAAAATTATTCATATTGTAATATCTTTTAGTACTTCTAATAAACCCAATTCCTGGTAAATCTAGTTTTTCAATTTCTTCTTTTTTTAATTCCGTAATTCCTCTACCACCAGGGCCTAATTCTACTTGATAAGTATTCCAATTTAAAAGCGATAAAATATCTTCTTTAGACATATTAATAATTGGTGCTAACTTTTCTGCCGTTTCTTCCTTATTTACAACATGTTCAGGATTTTTCGGATTAGTAGTTCTACTTGCTGATAAATAAGCAATTACTGTATATGAATTAACATTTTTAGCTAAAATAGAACCATTTACATCATAAATTGTTCCACGACCAGCTCTAAGTGTTTCCTTAGTTTTAATACGATTATTATCAAACTCAGTTAAATTAATGCCATCAACTTTGGTAAATAACGTAACGTGTGTTAATTGGGCAATAATTGCACCAAATAAAAAAATAATTCCTAAAATAAGCAATTTATTCATTTTTAAGGAATTATTTTTTTTCATTTAAATCACATCCGTTAGTTTTCTCTGATTACTTTAATATTATCATTATTATAAGACAAACCAATTTCATTTGCAACATTTTGAATCTTATCTAAAGAAACTAATTCATTAATTTTCATATTAACGCTTTCATTAATATTCTCTTGTTTTTCAATCTTAACACTTAATTGTTCTACAGCAATATTAGTCTCAGATAACTTAGCTTGAGAATATACTTTTAGTAAAGGAATAGCTGCTAAAACAACTAATAAAATTAAATATAATAATTTTTCTCCTTTAAGCATTTTTACTTTTTTATGATTAGTTTTCTTCATAATTATTAGATCCTTTCGATTACTCTTAATTTTGCACTTTTACTTCTAGTGTTCTCGCTTAATTCTTTTTCACTAGGTAATATTGGTTTTTTATTAA
>JAEEKO010000091.1 GCA_016282415.1 Caryophanales bacterium
ATGGAAGCTACTATTAGAACAGCATATCATTTGATTACAGGAAAACATTTAAGAAATATTAATATTAAAGAAGTAAGAGGATATAACAGTTTAAAAGAAGCTACAATTAAAATGGGAGATATTACTTTAAATGTTGCCGCAGTTGATGAAATGGCTAATGTAAAACCGTTACTCGAAGATATTAAAAATGGTAAATGTAAATATGATTTTATTGAGGTAATGAACTGCCGTGGTGGTTGTATTGGCGGAGGCGGTCAACCTTATCATAAAATCAATGAAGAAGAATATATTAAGGCTAAAAGAATGGCTAGTTTATATGAAAAAGATGCAAATATGAAGATAAGATGTGCATATTCTAATCCAAGCGTTCAAAGAATTTATAAAAACTATCTTGGAAAACCATTAAGCGAATTATCGGAATCACTATTACATAGAACTTATAATATAAAAAAGAAATAATTAATTATTTCTTTTTTTATTTCATATATACTAGTATGAAAAAAATAATATTAATAATAATAGTTTTATTATCTTTTACCAAAGTATATGCAATAAGTACTTCAAGTTATATTGTATATAATATGAATACTGATGAAATAATTAGGGGAAGTAGTATTCATTCTCCAAGACTTATTGCCTCAGTAAGTAAAATAATGACATGTATAATAGCCATTGAAAACGGTAATCTAGATGATGTTATTAGTATTAATATTGATTCTTTAAAAGTAACAGGTAGTAGTATTTATTTATCATTAAATGAAAAAATTACCCTTAAAGATTTATTATATGGGTTAATGCTTAGAAGCGGAAATGATGCTGCGGTGGCTATAAGTAATTATATATCTGGTTCTATGGAAGAGTTTGCTAATTTAATGAATGAGTATTCAAAAAAAATAGGAATGAATGATACGCACTTTTATAATAGTCATGGTTTAGAATTATCAAATGGACTTGGAAATACATCTTCACCATATGATCTTGCCAAACTAACTCAATATGCAATGAAAAATAGTACTTTTAAAGAAATATTTCAAACCAAAAGATATGTTTGTAAAACTAATATGAAAACATATCATTGGGATAATAAAAATAAACTATTAAAATATGATTATATAACCGGTGGTAAAACAGGTTACACATTGAAAGCCAAAAGAACATTGGTAACAACCGCCTTAATACATAATCAAAACATTGTTATTGTTACTTTAAATGATGCAAATGATTTTAATGATCATAATGAAATATATAAATTATTACTAGATAATTATGAATATTATAAAGTACTTGATAAAAATAATATTTTAAAAGATTTAAGAGAGTTAAATATTATTGATAATTATTATATAAAAGATGATTATTATCTATTTATTCATAAAAATGATATAGATAAGATATCATTGGAATATCATTTTATATCAAAAGATGATGGGTATATATTAGTTTTATTAGATAATCAAAAAATACATAAGGAAAAACTATATTTAAATAAAGAAAAAATATCATGGTTTAAAAAAATATGGTATACTCTTTTTGAAAAGAGGTTTATATGGAAAGATTACAAAAAATAATCGCCAATAGCGGATATTGTTCAAGAAGAAAAGCTGAAGAGTTAATAACCCAAGGAAAAGTATCTGTAAATGGTAATGTTGTTAGAGAACTTGGTAGTAAAGCAAACTATGATGATGTTATAGAAATTGATGGAGTAATGCTAAATAAAGAAGTAAAAAAAGAATATTTTCTTTTAAATAAACCTCGTAATGTAATAAGTAGTGTATCTGATGAAAAAGGAAGGACTACAGTAGTCGATTTAATTGATACAAACGAAAGAATTTATCCAATAGGAAGACTTGATTATGATACAACAGGGTTAATCTTACTTACAAATGATGGGGATTTTGCTAACCATCTAATGCATCCTAAAAATAATATTCCTAAAACTTATTTAGCTAAAATCGAAGGTATTATTGATAAGGAAACAATAGACAAATTAAAAAATGGGGTAGTAGTTGATGGCAAAAAAGTTAATATTGTTGATTTTAAAATAAAAAAACGTGATTTAGATAAAATCACAACTTATATATCAATTACTATTATTGAGGGCCGAAATCACATTGTTAAAAATATCTTTCATGAACTTGGTTTTGAAGTAATAAAATTAACTAGAACCAATTATGGATTTTTAGATTTGGGTAATTTAAAATCTGGTGAATATCGACCACTTACAATCAAAGAAATTAAAAAGTTTTATGGAAATTAAAAAAGCATCTTATAGATGCTTTTATTTTTGATGACAAGCGCAATCATCACCACATTGACAATCATCGCCACATTTGCATTCATCACCACAGTCGCAACCCTCTAATTTGATTGCTCCAACAGGGCAAGATGAAATAGCATTTTTAAGTTCATCAGTTTCAAAATTGTTATTTTTGATTACAGAAGACTTTCCATCTTCATTAAAATCAAAGTGTTCAGAATCAATTGCAATACAAGCACCACAACCGATACAAGTATCTTCATTTACAGTAATTTTTGTCATATCAGCCTCCTGTATAATTATAGTCAATAATTATTTAAAAATCAATAATCGCTTTTAAATGACTTTATTTTATGTTATTATTACAATGAAGAGGTGTATGATAGTGGAATCAAGATCAGATAATAATGCTAGCAATATGAGTATGCCACGTTCAAGAGCAAGTCGTAATGAACAACTTTATAAAGATATTAATAAAATTGAACTTCGTAATTACGAAGTAAAAAGTAATGCAACTGTTCTTGGAGATAATCGTCGAAGTATTGATGTTGATAAAATTAAGAGTATCTTAGATACTCATTATAATGATGCACCAAAAAGAAGAACAATTGATATTAGACAAGAAGAAAAAGAAGCTAACAATCCAATATTTGAAACAAAAGAATATGATATAAATGTTGTTATCGATAAAGCTAAAGATCAAAAAAAGAGTAATTTTGAAGAAGATCAACATAGTAAATTAAGTGATACACAATTTAGTATTTTAAATGATTTAGATTTAGATGATGAACCAAGAGATGAAAGAGCAATTAATGAAAACAAATCTAAAGAACTTGAGGAGTTAATTAATACAATTAGTATTAATGAAAAAGAAGTAGAAGAAGCAAAGAAAAAGGAAGCAGAAAAAGAACCTGAAATAAATGAGGATACTACCTCAATTGAAAGTGATGAAACTGAGGAAGAAGATTTATTTGCAAGTTTACTGGGTGATGATGAATCTACAATAATTGAAAAGCCAAGTAACGAATTAATGAAAGAAATTGATGAATTAGAAACCGAAAAAATTGCTGTAGAGGAAGAAATAGTCGAAGATAAAAAAGAAAAACCTAAGAAAGAAAAGAAAAAAGAAGAAAAAGATGAAGATGAATTTGATAATTCTTTCTTTACCAAGAGTAATGCTATTAAAAAGAAAGATTTTGAGGACTTTCAAGAGATATCTGATGAAGAAGAATCTTCAAATACATTTGTTAAAGTATTCATTATAATATTACTTATTGTATTTATCATAGGAATAATTATTTTAATAAAATCATTTATTTAATTAGAATGATAAAATCAAAGATTAAAAGAATGTATTATTATTTATTAACATTATTTTTAATCTTTTTTTTATGTTTTATTTTGATAAAAATTTTTGCTATTAAAGTTAATCCTAAATTAATCATAATTGCTAAAGATACATTCAAAAAGAATGTATATTATCAAATTACACAAATATCAAGTGATATTATAAATAATAATAATTTTAATAATTTATTAATTATTGATAAAAATGATGATAATGAGATATTGTATGCAAGTTATAATATGCCTAAATGTTACGAAGTATTAAGTAATATATCTGGATCTTTAAATAGAAAACTATTGGTTAAATCATTTGATTTAACGGAACCTTTATTTATTGGAAGTAAGTATGCATTATTCTCATCTTTAGGTCCTAAAGTTAATATTAAAATTAATTATATTGATATATCTTTATCAAATATATATACAAAGATAACTAATTATGGAATGAATAATGCCCTTATTGAAATGTATGTAACAATTAATATTAGCGGTAGAAT
>JAEEKO010000092.1 GCA_016282415.1 Caryophanales bacterium
ATGATTATATAATAAATATAGTTAGATAACAAGTGTTAAGTAGATATCAAGTAAAGGTCCAGATATTGTTAAAAAAACTTGATTTTGTTATAATTTAAGAGAATAGGAGGGATTGCTATGAAATTGAAACAAATGTTATTTTTGTTAGTTTTATTATGTGCTTTTCCTCTATCAATTAATGCTACTGAATATTATGGGGTAGTAAGTGGGTCTGATGTTAGAGTTCGAAAAGGTCCTAAGAATACTGATTCATATATGTTAGTATCTAATGGTGAAATACTAGATTTAGTTGATTTAGAAATAGTTGCTGGTACTAACTGTGGTATGGGCTTTAATAAAGTTAAAGTTGGTGAAAATATTGGTTATATTTGTTCAAGTTTAATTAATGTTTATGAAAAACAAATAATTACTGAACCAGAACCTGCTAATGATTGTGAACGTGCTTTAAAAGAAGCTGGTTTTCCATCAAGTTATTGGTCAGGATTATGTGCTTTAAAAGAAGCACATCCTAATTGGAAATTTACACCAATATCTACAAGTTTAAATGGTAACAAAATTGATTGGAATGCATCCGTTGTTTCCGAAGCTAAATGTGGAAAGAATTCAATGAAAACTTCTGATGCATCTTTAATTAATAATGATTGTACAAATAAAGCTGATTCTGGTTATAGTTGGGTTTCTGAAAAAGCTATTAAATATTATTTAGATCCACGTAATTTCTTTAATGATACTAACATCTTTATGTTTGAAAATCAAAAAGCAACCTTTAATATTTGTCCAGCCGATTATGAAGTTGCAACATCTTATGTTTTTAATAACAATTTTATGATTCAACAATATCCGGGTTTACCGCAATATATTGGCTTTGCAACCCAATCTTTAGGAATTAATGGTGTTGCAATCGCATCCCGTATTCGTCAAGAATTAGGTAATGGTCAAGCAACCTCTGGTAAATATGCTAATCAATTATTATCAGCAATTAGTGGTAATTATACATCACGTTGGGACCGTTATGCAGCTGATGGTGGAAATATGGACCGTTATTATAACTTCTTTAATGTTGGTGTTTATGATGGTAATGGTGATAGTGCTTATAATGCTGTTCATTATGCTTATAAAAATGGTTGGGGTAATGTTAGTGAAACGGATGAAGGACAAAATATTGCTAAAGCCATTGAAGGTGGAGTATCATTTTTAAATGATCATTATATTGGAGTAGGTCAAAATACTTTATATTTTCAAAAATTTAATACTTTCCCAAATACTTCTTCATCAAGATATGTTAATCAATATATGACTAATGTTGTTGCACCAAAGAGTGAATCAGCTAATACGCATTCAGCATATCAAAGAGCCAATTTATTAGGTGCCGAATTTGAATTTATAATTCCGGTTTATTATAATATGGATGTTAATCCAATATTCATTGATACGCAAACTAATAATCCAGTAGTTGCAAGTATTGAGAACTTAGTAAATGGAATTGGTTTAAGTTTCAATAGTGGTAATATCAGTAAAATTAAACCAGGAACTACTACCGCTGAGTTACTAAATTTAATTAAACCAAATTTAATGGATGGAGATCAAGTATCAATTACTGATCAAAATGGTAATGTAGTTGATGGTAAGATTGCGGCTGGTTATTTATTAAATATTAATGATAATACTTATAATTTAAATATTTATGGTGATGCTTCTGGTGATGGTGAGATTAATGCTTTAGACTTATTAGTAATACAAAAGCATATCTTAAATATGGCTCGTATTGATGGTGCTAAGTTATTAGCAGCAGATGCATCTAAAGATGGCAGTGTTAATGCCTTAGACTTATTAATTATTCAAAAACAAATCTTAGGTATGAGTGAAATAGAACAATAAAAAGGGAGAATGAAAAATGAAAAATATTCGTAAATTTATTATTTCATTATTATTAATAGCAGTAGTTTTTATTCCGGTAACAATAAAAGCTGCTACAGCTTCAATTAAAGTAACAACCAATGGTCGTGCTATTGTTGGTGATACGATTACTGCAACGGTTACCGTATCATCAAGCGATTCTTTAGGAGCATGGCAATTTGATGTTAACTATGATAATACAAGATTACAAAAAGTAAGCGGCGATTCTTCAATAGTTTATTATATTCAAGATACTAAGGGTGTTAAAAGCAAAAGCTATACTTTAAAGTTTAAAGTTTTAAAAAGTGGTTCAGCCGCAATTAACATTGGTAGTTACTTAGTATGGGATTTAAATAACAATCAAGTTAAAGCAACCGTTGGTAATGCTACGGTTAAAATTATGACGCAAGCTGAATTAGAAGCAACTTATTCAACTAATGCTAATTTAAAATCATTTGGGGTTGATGGTTATGAAATCAGTCCAGCATTTGATAAGGATGTTTTAGAATATACTTTAACGGTTCCTAATGAAATTGAAAAAGTAAATATTGCTGCTGTTCGTGCTGATAACACTGCTAGTGTTAACGGTGCAGGAGAAAAAGAATTAGCTGAAGGTAATAACAAATTTGAAATCGTAGTTACAGCGCAAAAAGGAAATACTAAAACTTATGTAATTAATATAGAACGTAAAGAATTAGATCCAATATATGTGGAAATTGATAAAGTAACTTATAGCTTAGTTAGAAAAGCTAATCAATTACCAGAACTTACTGGTTTTACGCCATCAACAATAACAATTAATGAAACGGAAATTCCAGCGTTGTATTCAGAAATTACTAAATATACAGTTGTTGGTGTAAAAGACAGTGATGGTAATATAATTTGCTTTATTTATAACGATGGAAAATATTCTCAATATAACGAAATTCAAACTAAGGGAATTAAGATATTCATCCGTAATGGAAATAAAGCCGTTATTCCGGATGGTTACAAATCATGTGAAATAACAATTAATGATATTAAAGTTACGGCATATCGTTTAAGTGATAAATCGAAACAATATTTAGTTTATGGTGTTAATGTTGAAACTGGTGATGAGGGATTATATGTTTATGATGAGGAGTTAAATTCGGTAATCTCATTTGATGATGAATATACTAAAAAATTAGATGCTAAATGTGACATGTTATTATATTGTTGTATTTTATTTGGTGGGTTATTTGCAATTATCTTTGTTGTATTTATAATCTTTATTATTAAAAGTAGTAAGAAAAGTAAAAAAACAACTAAGAAAGATAAAAAGAAAAGTGAAGAAAAAGAAATGATTGCTTAATCATTTCTTTTTAATTGTAAATAGGTAGAAATTAATTCGCTATTAATACTAAATTTTTGGTTTTCAGGATTAGTTTTAGAATAATCCCCCATAATAATGATTTCTTTAGCAATTAATGGTTCTAAAATTTCTTCTCTGATTTGATTCATTGGAAGACGTTCATTAAAGCGTTTATAGAATAAATAAAAGTCTTTGATCGTTAAATGATTTTTCATTGATAATAAATAATTAATGGTTTGAATATCATAGATACTTAAAGCCTTTTCTTGTTTAATATCTTTGATTGCAATTTCTTTAATTAATTCGTCTTTAACGTTTGTTAACATATAATCAACAAAATTATTTAAGTTTAAGAAATAACGAGTTGTTTTAATAACATCATAATATTTAGTCTTATTAAAATTAATACCACGGTTAAAGATAATATAAGAATAAGCACAATTATTTAATAGATACCACATTGCTAGAGTTCGACTAGTTCTGCCATTAACATCAAAATATGGATGAACATTTACTAAATAGAAATGAATAATTTGCGATTTAATATAATGTTCGGTAATACTTAAATCTTCACTTGAATTAATATATTCGAATAACATATTCATTAAATAATCAAGCTTTTTAGGGTCAGCTCTTTTATCGCCTTCCTTAGTCATTACTTTGCTATCAAAAACAAAAACATCGCTATTACGATAATATGGTCCCATGTTGTCTAAATCATGTTGTTCTAATAAATTAGCAGATAAAATACCATATAATTCTTTTAATGATTCTTTATCAATATCTTGATGTTTTAAAATGTATTTATAACCATGATATAAATTCATAATTCGTGGTTCGAATTGCTTATCTTTAATAACTTCTTCAATATAACTTAGATCATCTTTTAAGTCTTCAATCAAGTTGTTAGCTTTGATTTCAGAGGAAAACATCGCTGATTTAGCATAACTTAGAGTATTATTATTTAAGATTTCTAATAACTTATCTAATTCTTTTTCGATTGCAATTCCTTTATTACGATCATAATGAAATGATCGATTATTCTCATTCTTTAACACAATAGGCATAATTAAACCCCATTTCATAACTAGTAGAGTATTATATATGAAAAATGTTTGTTTGACAATAATAAATAATTTTGCTATTATAAGTCGAAAAAAAAGAAGGTGCTATTATGGGCAATAAACATAAAAAGCATAAAAATGAATATACGCAAAGTCAATTGCTTAAAATGGAAATTAATTTTCCCATTTTATATGAAGATGCTGATATGTGTCGTAAGTTATTAGTAGCATATCTTCATGATCAAACGGCTGGTATGGATGTTGATGCTAAATATGATTATGCTAAAAAACATATTTTTCCACTTTGTAAAAAAATCGATTTGTTTTTGGAATTAGATAAATTAAAAAATCCTATTTTGGTAGCTACTTATTTTCGTATTAGGAAAAATTTCACCCAAACTGCAAGTGATTGTTTTTGTTTAATTTCCCTAGTTGAAATATTATTAATAATTCGTCGTTTTTATATAACTTGCACGGATGATGAAATATTAGAAATGGCTTTAAACTTTTGTTTTAAGACAAATATCACTAAAGATTTAATTCAAGAGGAATTATTTAATATTCGTGAAGCAATCAAAAAGCAAAAAACAGATTAGTTTTTTGCTTTTTTACTTGTTTAACTACTTGATTTTATTTATAATATAACTAGTAGTTAGGAGGGCATTTTATGGATATTACGTTATTACCTGCAGATATATATACGGTCGTTAATAAAACGGTATTAACCGACACTGATCGTAATAATTTAATTAGTTTGTATGAACCAATTATTGGCGTTGTAGCAACCAGTTTATATTTAACTTTATGGCGTGATTTAGGTAAAAGTGAAATCATATCTCCTGATTATACTCATCATCATTTGATGAAAATATTAAAACTAGATTTAACGGAAATTAAATTAGCATTTTCATCTTTAGAAGCAGTGGGGTTAATCCGTACTTACGTTAAAGAAGATGAAATTAATAAATATGTTTACGAATTATATTCACCATTATCGAGTTATGAATTCTTCCATCATCCGGTATTAAATGTGGTGTTATATAATAATATTGGTAAGGAAGAATATGATAGTTTAAAACAAGTTTATGATCGTGTAAATATCGATTTAAAAGATTATCATGAAATAACGAAGTTAATGGATATGACTTATAAAACGAGTAGTATTATGGATACTGTTAATCCACAAGTTCATAATGAGTTATCGATTACATTAAGTGATCAAGTTGATTTTGATTTAATCTTATCTAGTATTCCAAAAGGAATTTTAAGTGAAAAAACATTTAGTAAAAAAACTAAAGAATTAATTAATAATTTAGCATTTACATATAACATTAATACTTTAAAAATGGTTGAGTTAATTAGAAGTAGTATTAATGCTGCCGGAGTTATTGATAAAGAAACATTAAGAAAAAGTGCTCGTAAATTTTATCAATATAATAATGATGGTAATTTACCAACCTTAGTTTATCGTAGTCAACCAGATTATTTAAAAAGCCCAGTAGGGGATAATACTAATCGCGGTAAAATCATTAAAGTGTTTGAAAATACTACACCATATGATTTCTTGGCTAGTAAGAGTAAAGGTAATTCACCAACTAATCATGATTTAAAAATTGTTGAATACTTATTAGTTGATGTGGGATTAAAACCAGCAGTAGTTAATGTATTAATTGATTATGTTTTAAAAGTTAATGATAATAAATTTAATCAAAACTTTGTTGAAACAATTGCAGCACAATGGGTTAGAAGTGGAATTAAAACTGCTAGTGATGCAATGGCAATGGCTGAGAAACATCATAAGAAATATAACAAGGTTACTAAAGAAGAAAAGAAAAAAAGTATTGAACCAGTATGGTTTAATGAAAATATTGAACGTGAAGAAATTAGTGATGAAGATTTAAAACAACTAGAAGATCTAATGAGTAAATATAGGTGATAATATGCAAAAAGAAACATTTAGTTATAATAAAAAAATCGAAGCTTCATTAAATAATAATTTTTTAGAAGCAAGTAAAGATAAAGATTTTTGTAAACTTATTACAACTTTAAAAATCGATAAAGATGTTGCTAAAAAATATACTTCTAGTTTAGAAGACACTGTAGCAGAATTACATAATTGTAAAAATTGTAAAGGTTTATATGAATGTAAAAATTGTGTTTCGGGACATGTTAATTATCCTGAAAAAGACTATTATGGAAATTTAATCTTTGTATCAAAACCATGTAAGTATTTAAAAGAATCATTAAATCAAGCTAAGAATACTGATGAATTTAATAATCAAAATGCTCGTATGAAAGATATTGATTTAAAAGATCCAAAACGTATTAAATTAATTAACTGGATTGATAAGTTTTATGAAAACTTTGATCCTTATAAAAATCAAAAAGGGTTATATTTAAATGGTTCGTTTGGTGCTGGTAAAACCTTTATTATTAGTGCTTTATTTAATGAGTTACATATTAATAAAAATATCCGTACCGAAATTGTTTATTTTCCAGAATTACTTCGTAATTTAAAAGATAACTGGAGTAATTATGAAGATAAGATAAGTTATTTAGAAGATGTTGATTTATTATTAATCGACGATATTGGTGCTGAAAAAGTTACGGAATGGGGTCGTGATGAAGTTTTAGGAACGATTCTTCAATATCGTATGGATAAAGGTAAAACAACATTCTTTACTTCTAATTTAACAATTGAAGAATTAGAACATCATTTAAGTTTAACTAATAATAATGTGGATAATGTTAAAGCTAGAAGAATTATTGAACGTATTAAACAACTAACTGAAAAAATTGAATTAGTTAGTGATAATCGTCGTAAATAAAAAAAATTATATAAATATAATAGAATAGGAGGGATAGAATGAATCGAAATGATTTTCCCATGCTAAATCAAGACATTATTTATTTTGATAATGGTGCTACTACGTTTAAACCTAAAGTGGTTATTGATAGTATGGTAGACTATTATAGTAAGCATTCAGCTAATGCTCATCGTGGAGATTATCATATTAGTATGATTGTTGATGATAAATATGAAAATACTCGCGAATTAGTTAAAAATTTTATTAATGCTAATAGTACTAAGGAAATTATTTTTACTAGTGGTACTACAGATGGCATTAATATGGTTGCTAATGGCTTTTTTAAGTATATCTTAAATCCTGGTGATGAAATTATTTTAAGTAAAGCTGATCATGCTTCTAATATTTTACCTTGGCAAGCCCTTGCTAATGAACTTAATTTAGTTATTAAATATGTTGATTTAGATGATCATAATTATGTTACTGTTGATAACATTAAAAAAGTTTTAAGCCCTCGTACTAAAGTAATTAGTTTAGCAATTATTACTAATGTGATTGGTGATTTAAGGCCAATAAAAGAGCTTTGTGATATTGCTCATCAAAATAACATTTATGTTGTTGGTGATGCTGCTCAAAGTGTTGGTCATCGTAAGACGGATGTTCAAGCTTTAGATATTGATTTCTTAGCTTTCTCTGGACATAAAATGTATGGACCTACCGGAGTAGGAGTATTATATGGTAAGGAAGAGTTACTAGAAAGATTAAGACCTACTAGTTTAGGTGGTGGCATGAATGAAACTTTTGATGATCAAAATAATATTTCATTAAAATCTTTACCATCGCGTTTAGAAGCTGGTACTCCTAATATTGCTGGTGTTATTGGTTTAGGCGAAGCAATTAAATATTTAAATAAGATTGATTTAAATAAGATTAGTGAATATGAACACAATTTAAGAGAATACTTAATCGATAGATTAATTAAAATTGATTATATTGATATTATTAATATTGAAGGTGATGCGGCAACTGTAGCATTTAATGTTGATGGGATCTTTGCTCAAGATGTTGCGGTATACCTAGATAAATATAATATTTGTGTACGTGCTGGTAATCATTGTACAAAATTATTAAAAGATGTTATTAACGTTCGTAATACAGTGCGTGTTAGTTTGGCCTTTTATAATACTACTGAAGAAATTGATACGTTTGTTGATTTATTAAGTGATCGTGATAAAATTATTAGGGAGATGTTATAGTGGACGAAGAACTTAAAAGGGCTATCATTTTAGACAATTATTCTAATCCTATGAATAAAAGAGAAGTTAATGATGATAGTTATTTAAAAGCTAATACTAATAATGAATCATGTATTGATAATTTAGATATCTATGTCAAAATAGAAGATGATAAAATAGTTGATATTTGTTTTAATGGTGAAGCTTGTGCCATTAGTACTTCTTCAACTTCAATTATGATTAAAAATTTAATTGGTAAAACCATTAGTGAAGCTAAAGAATATGTTAATATCTTTGAACATATGGTTAATGAAGAACCTTATGATGAAGAAAAATTAAATGATGCGGTTGTTTATGAAGATATTTATAAACAAAAGAATCGTGTTAAATGTGCTTTCTTACCATATGCTGGGATAAAAAAGATTATTGATAATTTATAAAAGTAAGAGTATAATAAAAAATGTAAATCGATGAAGGAAACTAAGTAATTTAAAGAATCTTTAAGAGAGTTAGTGGTTGGTGAAAACTAATAGATGATTTAAATGAAATCTACTTCCTGAGTATAGTAATAACTATCGGGTTATTCCGTTAAAGATTTGAGAGTTAAATTTAGGATGGTACCGTGCATTAAGCACTCCTTAGGTAGCATCTTTTTTATTTAGAAAGGAAAATAAAAATGATTGATATTAAATTAATTAGAGAAAATAAAGATTTAGTAAAGGAAAATATTAAAAAGAAATTCCAAGACGAAAAAATCAAATTAGTTGATGAAGTATTCGATATGGATATTAAGGTACGTGAAACCCAAAAAGAAGCTGATGATTTAAAAGCCGAAAAGAATAAGAAAAGTGCATTAATTGGGGAAGCAATGCGTAATAAAGATACTGCTACAGCCGATGCTATTAAAGCGGAAATTGCTGATATGGATAAACGTATTGTTGAGTTAAATGAAACTAAAGATGAATTAGATAAAAAAATTAAAGATATTATGATGGTTATTCCAAATATTATTGATGCTTCAGTTCCAATTGGTAAAGATGATAGCGAAAATGTTGAAGTAGAAAAATTTGGTGAACCTGTTGTTCCTGATTATGAAATTCCATATCATGCTGATATTATCCTTGGTGTTAATGGTATGGATAAGGAAGCTGCTGGTCGTACTAGTGGTGAAGGTTTCTATTACTTACTAGGGGATATTGCTCGTTTACATGAAGCGATGATTGCATATGCAAGAGATTACATGATTGATCATGGCTTTACTTATGCAATTCCACCATTTATGATTCATGGTAATGTGGTTGAAGGTGTTATGTCATTCCCAGAAATAGAAGCAATGATGTATAAAATTTAAGGCGAAGACTTATACTTAATTGGTACTTCTGAACATTCAATGATTGGTAAGTTTAAAGGTCAAATTTTAAAACCAGATGCATTACCAATTAATATGACTAGTTATTCACCATGTTTCCGTAAAGAAGGCGGATCTCATGGTCTAGAAGAACGTGGTTTATATCGTGTTCATCAATTTGAAAAACAAGAAATGATTGTTATTTGTGAACCTAAAGATTCTATGGAATGGTATAACAAGATGTGGAAATTAACGGTTGAAATATTTAGAAATTGGGATATTCCCGTAAGACAACTTGAATGTTGTAGTGGTGATTTAGCTGATCTTAAAGTTAAATCATGTGATATTGAAGCTTGGAGTCCACGCCAACAAAAATACTTTGAAGTTGGTTCTTGTTCAACCTTAGGTGATGCCCAAGCAAGAAGATTAGGTATTAGAGTAAAAGGTGAAGATGGTAATTATTATCCACACACTTTAAATAATACCGTTGTAGCAACACCAAGAGGACTAATTGCTTTAATTGAAAATAACTATCAACCTGATGGTTCAATTAAGATTCCAAAAGTATTACAACCTTATATGGGTGGTAAAACCGTAATTGAAAAGCAATAAAAATTAAAAGAATTATTATAAGTAATAATTCTTTTTTTGTCGTAATTAGCTGTTTTACTTGCAAAAATTCAAAATTGTTATATAATATTCTAATGATTAAAAGGAGGGGTAGTATGAATATTAATAAGATTGATGCTTTAGCATTAGTAAATAAGAATAAATCTAAAGCCATTAGCCGTAGTATTCATGCTTTAAATATTGATCATACTAAATATTGTAAATTAGTTATGGACCGAATTGTTAAGTATGGTTTAATCGATGACGTTATTAGTATGTCAGTACTATTATTAGGTATTAACTTAATGACGGTTATTCTATATAAAGGCCCAGGATTAGTATCATGTATTTTAATTGATATGTTATTATTATCAACTTTACCAGTTATTGATTTAGCAGCGCGTTTTTATAAAGCTCAAAAATTAATTATTAAAGATCGTAATCGTTTAGCAACGGAAACTGAGATTGCAAAAAAATTTTTAGATAAATGTTATCAATATATTTATGAATTAGAAAACATTAAAAATAAAGTTAATGATTTAGATAAAGAAAAAGTACATGAAATATGTAAAGTTATTGAAGCTAATCCGGTTAATTATAGTCGTAAAAGTACTCCAAATAATGCCGAATTAACTAGTAAGAATGGTAATTTAACAAGTAAGTTAATTAAAGTTTTAAAAATTAATCAATAGATTAATTTTTCTTTTTTTTATGAATAAATTGGGTTATACTATTAGTAGGAGTTTGGTGCTATGAATTTATTAATTAATGGCTATAAAATATATGAAATAGTTCTTGTTACTTTTTTA
>JAEEKO010000093.1 GCA_016282415.1 Caryophanales bacterium
ATCATAAACCAGTAACATTTGAACCAGTAAGTTCTAAAGAAGAACCAAAGGTTGAAGTAAAAAACGATTTAGATTTAAATTTTGTTGATTTTGACGATAATAAATTCTTAGATATTCCAGAATCAAATGTTGTTAATATTAATGATATTATTAGTGATGATACTGCATCATTACCACCGTTATTTAAAGAGGATACTGAAACAATCAATATCTTTGATAATTATGATAACAATGATGATGACGATGATGATGTTGAATTCCAAACTGTAACTAGTTTTGATTTACCAAAGTTTACTTTCCAAGAAGTTAAAAAAGAGGAAGTAAATGATGATGATTTACTAGAAGTAGTTGATGTAAGCCCAATCGTTGTTGATGAAAATAAGGGGGAATAGAAATGTTAAAAGTTAATACCATTATTAAATTAAAAAATAATGATTGCTATGTAATTTTAAATGAAGTAGAATATGAGAGTAATACTTATTTCTTGGTTATGGGTGTTGACGAAAATAAAGATGTTATTCCATCTAAAGTATTAATTATTAATGAAGTTAATAGAGATGATAAAACATATATTAAAATCGTTACTGATCAAGATTTAATTATTAAAATTACTAAAAAATTAAAATCAGAAATGTAATTTAGGAGGGTTTTTAAATGGAACTAAAGGGAAGTAAGACCGAACAAAATTTATTAGCAGCATTTGCTGGTGAATCACAAGCTCGTAATAAGTATACTTATTATGCATCAAAAGCTAAGAAAGATGGATATGAACAAATTGCTGCCATCTTTGAAGAAACTGCTAATAATGAAAAAGAACATGCAAAAATATGGTTTAAATTACTACATAATGGTAGTGTTCCAAGTACAATCGAAAATTTAAAAGATGCCGCTAGTGGTGAAAATTATGAATGGACTTCAATGTATCAAGAATTTGCTGAAACTGCTAAAGAAGAAGGATTCCTTGATATTGCTAATCTATTCTTAATGGTTGCTGATATTGAAAAACATCATGAAGAACGATATTTAAAACTAGTTGGTAATATTGAAAATAATTTAGTATTTGAATCAAGTACTGAAAAGTTATGGATTTGTCGTAACTGTGGTCATGTATATTATGGAAAGGTTGCTCCAGATATCTGTCCAGTATGTAATCATCCACAGAGTTATCAAGAATTAAAGAGCGAAAACTATTAGAAATAATAGTTTTTTTATTTGCTATTTTATGATACAATGAATAATAGAGAATAAAGGGTGTTAATATGAAGATTAATGTTACATTTCCAAATAATGAAACTTTAGCTTTTGATAATGGTGTATTAATTAATCAAGTAGCAGAGTACTATCAATCATACATGACTAATCCGATTTTAGGATGTCGTATTAACAATGAAATTGTACCTATGAATCATCCATTAACCCAAGATTGTCGCGTTGAATTTTTAGATGTTACTGATCGTGATGGCTACAAAATGTATCAAGCTGGTCTTAAATATATTTTTGAAGTAGCATTAAAAGAAGCTTTTGGTAAAGATGCCAGAGTTACTTATGAACACTCGGTTGCTAAAGGTTTAATTGCAACAGTTACTGGTGTTGATATGACTAGTGATTACATGTCATTATTAAAAAACCGTATGGCTAATATCATTAGTTCTGATTTACCTTTTGTTCGTTATGAAATTGATGCAATCGATGCTATAAATTTTTTTAATAAAACTAATCAAGTAGAAAAAGCTAAAAATATTCGTAATATTAACACGAATGTTATAACTTTATATAAATTAAAAAATAATTTAAATTATTATTATTCAAAGATGCCTTATAGTACAAAGAGTATTTCTAAATTTGATATAAAAGATTTAGGAGATAATCACATTGCGTTATTATTTCCAACATCAACTACTAAAGGTAATGTTCCGGAATATGTTCATTATGAAAAAGTAATTAAATGTTTTAATGATAATAAGAACTGGTTAAAACTTCTTAATGTTCCATACGCTGCAGATATTAACAGTATTATTGCCAAATTAAAAATTCAAGATTTTATACGAACTTGTGAAATGAATTTTAATAATCAAATATGTCGTATTACGGATGATATTGTTAGTAATGATAATATTAAATATATAATGATCGCTGGACCTTCATCAAGTGGTAAAACAACAACCACTAAAAAAATTGCTTTAGCTCTTGAAAGTAAAGGCTTAAAACCGGTAGTAATTAGTGTTGATGATTATTTCTTAGATTATGATAAGACACCATTAGATCCTGAAACTAATCGCCCTGATATTGAAAGTATTCGTGCTGTAAATATTGATCAATTTAATGCTGACTTAAGAGCTTTAATGGATGGCAAAGAAGTAATTCTACCACATTATAATTTTATAACGCAAAAGAGTGAATTTTATGATCATTCAACCATTCTTACAGAAAACAGTATCTTGTTAATTGAAGGATTGCATACTTTAAATGATATGTTAACTCCGGATATTGATCCAAAAGATATGTATCATATTTACTTAAGTCCATTTATTCCACTTAATATTGATTGTCATAATTATATTTCAACATTGGATTTACGATTCTTACGTCGATTAGCTCGTGACATTAGAACTCGTAATCGTTCAATCGATGAAATTTTTGATTCATGGAAAGATGTAAGAGCTGGTGAAGAACGAAACATATTCCCATATATTCATCAAGCTGACATTGTAATTAATACGGCGCTTCCATATGAAACTGGTGTATTAAAAGTAATGTGTGAGCCATTATTATTAAGTGTTGATGTTACATCAGAAAACTATGAAGAAGCTCAACGTTTATTAGATTTCTTAAAAATATTTTATTGTATAAATAATGAATATGTTCCTAATGATTCGGTATTAAGAGAATTCATTGGTGGAAGTATATTTGAATAGGAGGATAAAAAATGATTAAAGTTGCGATTAATGGCTTTGGCCGTATTGGAAGATTAGCATTTCGTGAATTATTAACTAATCCTAATTATAAGGTAGTTGCAATCAATGATTTATCAACTCCCGAGGAATTAGCTTACTTATTAAAATATGATACTAATCATCGTTCTTTTCATGAAAATATCATTAGTCATGATGAAAAGAATATTATAATTAATGATTCATTATATTTTCCAGTGTATAAAGAAACTGATCCAATCAATTTACCTTGGTTTGATTTAGGGGTTGATGTGGTATTAGAATGTTCTGGTCATTTCACTAAATATGAAGACGCATACAAACATATTGAAGCAGGAGCTAAGAAAGTATTAATTAGTGCCCCTGGAAAAGGTGATATGAAGACTATCGTATATGGTGTTAATGATTATACTCTAGATGGTAATGAAAAAATTGTTAGTGCAGCATCTTGTACTACTAACTGTTTAGCACCAGTATTAAAAGTATTAAATGATAATTATGATATTAGATCTGGATTTATGAGTACTATTCATGCTTACACTAATGATCAAGCTACACTTGATATAGCCCATAAAAAGGGTATCTATGCTCGTCGTGGTCGTGCTTGTGGTGCAAATATTGTTCCAGCATCAACTGGAGCAGCCATTGCAATCGGCGAAGTTATTCCTAACCTAAAAGGTAAACTTGATGGAATTGCATATCGCGTTCCAGTGAGTGATGGTTCTTTAGTAGATTGTACTTTAGTATTAAATAACCACACTACTAAGGAAGAAGTTAATCAATTATTAATTGCTAACCGTTCTAAAGTATTAGGAGTTACCAATGATCCAATCGTATCCAGTGATGTTTTAGGAAAAAGTTGTGGTTCATTAGTTGACTTATTATCTACCAATGTATTAGATACTGAATCTGGTTCAATTTTAAAAGTAGTAGCATGGTATGATAATGAGTATGGTTATACTTGTCAAATGTTAAGAACTTTAAGTTGTTTATTTAAATAAACAACTTTTTTTATTTAAAAAAATGTGCTATACTACACATATTGATGGCCCGTTGGTGAAGTGGTTTAACACATAGCCCTCTCAAGGCTACATTCACGAGTTCGAAACTCGTACGGGTCACCATTAATTTGTTAATTAAGGAAGTGTATATATATGCCTTGTATATCAGTTCATTTAGCAGTAGCTAAAAAATATTTAGAAAAACATCCAGAAGAAAATAAAGCGGATTTTGTTTTAGGATCAATAGCTGCTGATTTCAAAAAAGAAGATATCGATATCGATAATTATATTAATTTAGTAACAGATGATAAGAATGCGCGTCATTTTGGACAAACTAATCAGGCCGATAATATCATTGATTATATGAAGAAAAAAGTTGATTTAGGATTATTCTTAAAGAATAATGAAATCAACAATTCATTTATGAGAGCTTATTTCTTACATCTATTATGTGATTATTATTTTTTTGGTGATTATATTTTTGACGAAAGTATTGCTAAGTTACCATTAATGGATGCTGTTAAGATAGGTTATAATGATTATAGTTTAATAACCCCAATCTTAATTGAAAAGTATCAATTAGAAGTACCAGAAGTAGCTCGTCAATTTACGGACTTAAAAGGTGTTGGTGAAATCCAATTTTTAAAAGTAGATCTAGTTGATAAGTTTATTGCTGACATGGCGGCTTTAAATTTAGAAGAAGAAAAAGAAAAATACACTAACGTTAATACGATTAAATAGATTTGGAAGTGAAAATATGAATTATAAAGATTTAGCAGATGCAATATTTCCTAATATAACAAAAACTATTGCTGATTATGAAAAAGAATATCCTGCTCGTAATTTAAAAGAGGGTGCTAAGGTAACTCGTTTTGCACCAAGTCCAACTGGATACATGCATTTAGGTGGCTTTTATCAAGCTCTTATTGACTATATGCTTGCGAAAAATTCTGATGGTTTATTTTATTTAAGAATTGAAGACACTGATACTAAACGTGAAGTAAAAGAAGCGGTGGATTTAATATATGATACATTAAATCACTATAATATTATTCCAAATGAAAGTGAATATAATGGTGAAATAAAAGGAAATTATGGTCCATATTTTCAATCAGAAAGAAAAGAAATATATCATACATTTATTAAACATTTAATTGAAATAGGAAGAGCTTATCCATGTTTTTGTACTAAAGAAGAATTAGACGAATTAAGAAATCACCAAGAAGCACGTAAGTTTAGAACTGGATATTATGGAAGATATGCTAAATGTCGTTTACTTCCAATTGAAAATCAAATTGAAAAGATTAAAAATGGTGAAGAATTCGTTATTAGATTTAAATCTGAAGGAAACTTTGATTTAAAATTTAAAACTGATGATCAAGTTAAAGGAACTTTAGAATTATCACAAAATGATGAAGATTTTGTAATTATGAAATCTGATGATAAACTTCCTACTTATCACTTTGCACACGTTGTTGATGATTATTTAATGCATACAACTCATGTAGTAAGAGGCGAAGAGTGGTTATCAAGTTTACCTAAACATTTAGAATTATTTAAAGCCTTTGGTTTTAAAACTCCTAAATATGTTCATACGCCACTTTTAATTAAAAAAGATGGTAATAGTGTAAGAAAGATTTCTAAAAGAAAAGATCCCGAAGCATCTATGACTTATTATAAGGATGATGGCTATCCAGCATTATCAGTAATTGAAGCATTAATGACAATTATTAATTCCAATTATGAAGAATGGCATACTGCTAATCCAGATAAGAGATTTGATGAATTCGAATATAATCCTAAGAAGATGTCTTCTTCTGGTGCATTCTTTGATTTAGATAAATTAGATAATATTTCTAAAAACATTATTTCAAAAATGACTAAAGATGAAGTATTTAATTATTTAGATGAATGGACTAAGGAATACGATTTAGAGTTCAATGCAATCATTAATAAAGATGTTAATTATACTAAAGCAATTTTAAACATTGAACGTGAACAAAAGAAACCAAGAAAAGATTTTGGTAAGTGGAAAGATGTTAAACCAGCTATTTGGTATATGTTTAATGAGTTATTTGATAAAACTGAGTTATCTTATGAATGGGGTAAGATAAATAATATTGATGATATTAAAGAAATCTTAAACACATATTTTAATGATTATTATGATGTTAATGATGATAAAGATACATGGTTTAATAAGGTAAAAGAATTAACTGAAAGGTTAGGTTATACTACTGATATGAAAGCTTATAAAGAAAATCCTGATAACTTTAAAGGTAGTGTTGCTGATGTATCAACTGTTATTCGTGTAGCAGTTACAACTAAGTCAATGACACCTGATTTATATGAAATTTTAAAATTGCTTGGTAAAGAAGAAATTTTAAGAAGAATCAATAGAGTATAGGTAATGTAAATGCCTATACTTTTTATATTTGAAATTTTAGTGATTTTTTATATAATTATAATAGAAAGAAGGAATAAAATGGAGGATGCAAAAAAAAATAAGACAATAAAAATACTAGAAATTGTTGTATTAGTATTATTAGTAGCTTTATTAGGAGCAATTGTTTATAAACAATATATTGCTAAGGATGATGGCAAAGATACGCCTAAACCAACAACTAACGAAACCGCTAAATTAAGTGATACTGATAAGAATAATATTTTATTGGTATTAGGTTTAAAAGATGATGGTTATCCAAAAGAAATACATCTTGATGTTCCTGCTAACGCGGATTTAAATCCATATAATTTTCAAACTATCATGTTAGATGTTAAAAAAACTGGTGATATTAAATTAGATGATTTATCTAATGACGAATTAGAAAAAATAATCTATGGTTATGCTAAGAGTAGTAGCTTAATGGGTAATGTTTCTGGTAGTGAATATGAACATTGTGAAGCAGGACAAGGATCTTGTGAATCATTATCATTTGATAATTATTCAAATATAACTGCTTTATACGGAATTACTAAAGATGGTAAAGCCTTATTTACCGAAGATAACATTTATAAAACAAATTATTTATTTACTTTTAGTGGATACTTCTTAGAACCAGTAACTATTACTGATAACATTACTTTTGAAGAAGGAAAAGATTTAGTTAAAGTTATTTATGACATTAAAGTAGAAAATACTGATAATGCGGTAACTAACAATAAAACATTTACTTATACTTTTAAAAAGGATAATGGTGAATACGTAATTACCAATATCAACATTAAAGACAATTTAGCAGTTGATTATGGTGATGTACCTACTGAATCAACAGAAAGTAATGAATAATAACTAAGCATCAAATTGATGCTTTTTTATTGAAAAAAAACAATCTTTGTGTTAAACTAGCCTTAGTTAAGCGATGATTACATCCTTAAGTAGTTAAATTATAAACCTAATTAGAAATTAAATGTCACCGGCTGAAAGCATTTAAAGAAAATAATTTAATGAAATTCAAATGTATAGTAAAACTCGGGATTGACCGATATCTCATAAATTAAGTGCTAGTATTCTAGAATTAGGGTGGTACCGCGGAATATATTTTCGTCCCTTATTTTAGATTTTTTTTATTGGAGGAATAAACATGGAAGAAAAAATCGCAAAAATATTAAGTCATGCTGAAGAACTAATTAACTCAGTATCTAAAGAATCAGATTTAATGAATGTTAAAAGTGAATTATTAGGTAAAAAGAGTGAAACTAATGATTTATTATCATCATTAAAAGATATGTCAGTAGAAGATAAGAAGATTTATGGTTCTAAGATTAATGATTTAAAAAATACTTTAAGTAATATGGTTGATGCTAAATTAGCAGCAATTAAAGAATCAGAATTTAATGAAAAATTAAGTAAAGAATCAATTGATGTAACTTTACCTGGAACTAATATTGAATGTGGTGCTCCTAATATCTTAGAACACGTAATTGAAGAAGTAGAACAAGTTATGATGAGTATGGGTTATGATGTTGTTGAGGGTCCAGAAATCGAATTAGATAAATATAATTTTGAATTATTAAATCTACCTAAAGGACATCCTGCTCGTGATGCTCAAGATACTTTCTATATTAAGGGTGATGAAGTATTACTTCGTAGTCAAACTTCTAGTGTTCAAGCGCGTGTTATGTTAGCTAATGAAGAAAAAACACCAATTCGTGTTATCTGCCCTGGTAAAACTTATCGTCGTGACGCTGATGATGCGACTCATTCTCATCAATTTATGCAAATCGAGGGATTACTTGTTGATGAACATGTTAGTTTATCAGATTTAAAAGGAACTTTTGAAGTATTAGCTAAAGAATTATTTGGCGCTGATACCGTATCACGTTTTAGACCAAGTTATTATCCATTTACTGAACCATCTGTAGAAATGGATATTAGTTGTTTTAATTGTAAAGGAAATGGCTGCAACATTTGTAAGAATACAGGATGGATTACAATCGGTGGTGCTGGTATTGTTCATCCAGACGTATTAGCCGGTTGTGGTTATGATCCTAAAAAATGGCATGGTTTTGCCTTCGGTTTTGGAGCAGAACGTATGGCAATGCTTAAATATGGTATTAATGATATCAGAACATTCTATTATACTGATTTAAGAGAATTAAAAACCTTTGATAGAAGGGAGAATAAATAATGATTAGTTTAAATTGGTGCAAAGATTACGTTAATTTAGATGGTGTTGATCCACAACAACTTGCAGTTGATATAACTAAGTTCGGAGTTAATGTTGAAAAAGTAATTGATCATAATATTGCTAATTTAGTTGTTGGTAAAGTTATTGATTGTATTGATCATCCTAATAGTGATCATTTACATATCTGCCAAGTTGATGTTGGTGCTGCTGATACAATTCAAATTGTTTGTGGCGCTCCTAACGTTCGTAAAGATTTAAAAGTCATAGTAGCATTACCTGGTGCTATCTTACCTGGTGATTTTGAAATCAAGAAAGGTAAAATTAGAGATGTTGAATCCAATGGTATGTTATGTGCTTTATTCGAATTAGGTTTAGAAGAAAAAACTGAAGAGAATTATAATAAAGGTATTTGTGAATTACCAGAAAGTGCTAAAGTAGGAGATAATCCATTAAGTGTTTTAGGATATGATGATACTATTTTAGAACTTGATATTCATAAACATCGTAATAATGACTGCTTCTATCATTTAGGATTCTCTTATATTATTGGAGCAGTATTAAATCGTCGCGTTAAAGAACCAGCTATTTCATATAGTGAAATTACTGATAATGTTAATAACTATATTAAATTAGATGTTAAAACTTCTAAATGTCCATATTACATAGGTAAAATGGCTCGTAATGTTGTTATTAAAGAATCACCTGATTTTATTAAAAAGCGATTAATTAGTGTTGGAATGCGTCCAATTAATAACGTAGTAGATATTTCTAACTACGTAATGTTAGAGTATGGACAACCAATGCACTTCTTTGATTATGATAAATTAGGTAATACAGTTTTAGTAAGAGATGCTTTAGATACTGAAGAAGTAGTAACTCTTGATGGAAAAGAACGAGTATTAAATAAAAATGACATTGTCATTACTGATGGCGATAATCCAGTATGTATTGCTGGTGTTATGGGTGGATTAAATACTGAAGTTGACGAAAATACTAAGAATATTTTTATTGAAAGTGCTATTTTCGATGCAGTAAGTATTAGAAACACTGCTAATAAATTAGATTTAAAAAGCGAAGCTTCCCTTCGCTATGGTAAAGGTTTAAATTATGAATATACTAAAAAAGCAATTGATCGTGCTTGTAGCTTATTAGAAGAATATGCTGATGCAACTATTTTATCTGATCAAGTTATTCATGATACTTTAGATAAAAAAGAAAAAGTTGTAACCTTTAAACCAACGGAAATCAATGAAATGTTGGGCATTAATATTTCAGAAAAAGATATGGCTCATGAATTAGATCGTCTTGACTTTAAATATGAATATTCTAACGAAACATTTAAAGTTGTTATTCCAAATCGTCGTTTAGATATAGAACCTAATGTTAATGATATAGCTGAAGAAATTGGCTGCTTATATGGTTATCATAACTTACAAAACACTTTACCAATTGCACCTACTAAAAAAGGTGAATATGTGGGTAACGTTAAATATCGTAAGATGTTATCATCTCGTTTAAGAAGTTTAGGATTAAATGAAGTTAAAACTTATACTTTAACTAATAAAGAAAACCAAGCATTATTTAATTATGATGATATCAAACCGGTAATTTTACCAAATCCATTTAGTAGTGATAAATCAATTATTAGAACTAGTATCTTACCATCATTACTAGGAGTTTATGAATATAACAAAACTCGTAAAGTAGATAATGTTAATATTTATGAAATAAGTAATACTTATGATAGTGAATATAATGAAACTACTAAGATTGCTATTTTAATGAGTGGTAATTATGTTGCTAGTAACTGGCAAAATAATGGTATGAAAGTTGATTTCTATTTAATTAAAGGTATTGTATGTAATATCTTAGATTACATGGGATTAAAGAATCGTTATACATTTGAAAAAGCTGAAGTAAAAGACTTACATCCTGGAGTTAGCGCTCGTATCTTATTAGATCGTGAAGAAATTGGTGTTATTGGTAAAGTTAATCCCCGTATTAATAAAAATGACTTATTTGTATGTGAACTTAGTTTAAATGGATTAATTAAACCAATTAAGAATATTAAATTTAAAGAAGTATCTAAATATCCATCAATTAAAAAGGATGTTGCATTTATTGTTGAACAAAGTGTTACTGCTGAAAGCTTAATTGAAGAAATTCGCAGAAGTGGTGGTAGATTATTAACTAACATTGATATCTTTGATGTTTATACTGGTGAAAACGTAAATGCTGGTTACAAATCAATTGCCTTTAATTTAACATTTAATGATGAAACTCGTACATTAAGTGATGAAGAAGTAACTAATGTATTTGAAAACATTATTAATAAAGTAACTACTAAATTTAATTGTGAAATTAGAGATAAGTAGGAAACTGTTTAAAACATTTAATCCGTGGGATTAAATGTTTTTATGTGTGTCAACATAGATAATTATTATTTATAATCTTTGTTTAATTGTGCTATAATACTATTAGATTAGAGGGTGTTTAAATGGACTTAATGATTAAAGCAGTAATTCATGACTTTGGCTTTTTTGAATTAAGATGGTATTCTGTATTAATTCTAGTTGGAATTATTATTGCACTTATTTATTGTAAATTGGAGAGTAAGAAATTTAATATTCCTTGGGATTTCTTCTTTAATATGGCATTCTGGACTATTATTGTTGGTTTTGTTGGTGCTCGAGTATATTATGTATTATTTAATTTTAGTGATTATTCCAATGATTTAATATCGATATTAAAGATTTGGGAAGGTGGTCTTGCTATTCATGGTGGTATTATCGCTGGTGTTATTACCATGATCTTATATTGTCGTAAATATGGTGCTCGTGCTTTAAGAATGACTGATATTACGGTAGTACCATTAATTCTTGCTCAAGCTATTGGCCGTTGGGGTAACTTCTTTAATGGTGAAGCTCATGGTGCAGCAACGACTTTAAGTCATCTAAAAAATTTACATTTACCACAGTTTATTATTGATGGAATGAATATTGGCGGTATTTATTACACACCAACTTTCCTATATGAATCAATTTGGTGTTTCATTGGATTCGTTGGATTATTAATTGCTAAACGTTATAAATATTTAAAAGTTGGTCAATTAACATCTATATATTTAATGTGGTATAGTGTTGGTCGTTTCATCATTGAAGGAATGCGTACGGACTCATTAATGTTAGGTGGCTTTAAAATGGCCCAAATTGTATCAATTATATTATTTATTATTGGTTTATTAGTATTTATGATTTTAAGTCGAAAAACTAAGTTTGAAGACTTATATTCCGAAACTAATGCTGATAATATACACTTTTAACACTTATTAATTGATAAGTGTTTTTATCTATTTGCTTATTATAATAAATTATGCTATTATAAACCCAGTTTGGAGGGGTGAAGATGAATGCTTTAATGTATGCTTATTTAGGTGATGCAATCTACGAATTTTATATTCGTAAGTATCTATTAACTCAAGGGTTTACAAAACCTAAAGATTTACAAAAAGAGTCAGTTAAGTATGTTAGTGCTACTAGTCAAAGAAGATTATTAGAATTATTAATTGACGATAACTTTCTAACCTCTGAAGAAATCGACATTGTTACTTATGGTCGTAATAGTAACAAAACCAGTTCTAAAAGTTGTGATATTAAAACTTATCGTTATGCAACTGGGTTTGAATGTTTAATTGGTAAATTATATTATGATAATAAATTAAGCCGAATAGAAGAAATTATGGATAAGGTGGTAAGTTATTAATGCGCGTTTATGGTAAGAATGTTTTTAATGAAGTAAAAGATAATTACAATAAAATAATTAAAGTATATTTAAGTAATACTTTTAAAGATGAAAGTGTTTTAGAGTTTGTTAAAGAAAATAATATTCCTTATGAAATTTGTGATAATAAAAAATTAGATCATATGGAAAAAGGCCTTCATCAAGGAATTATTATTGAAATGAAAGATTATGAATACTATAGCTTAGCAGACTTAGGTGATGAAGATACCGTGGTTATTCTTGATCACTTAGAAGATCCTCATAACTTAGGTGCCATTATTCGAACTTGCGAAGCTTCTGGTATTAAATCAATTATTATTCCTAAAGATCGTAGCGTTCGTGTAACGGCAACCGTTATGAAAACATCTGCGGGAGCATTAGAACATGTTAAAGTTATTATGGTTAATAATTTAGTTAATTGTATTAAAGATTTAAAAAAGCAAAATTTCTTTGTCTATGCTGCTGATATGGATGGAACAAATTATAAAGAAGAAACATATCCTAAAAAGGTTGCTTTAATTATTGGTAGTGAAGGTTTTGGGCTATCTCGTTTAGTTAAAGATAATACCGATATTGTGTTAAGTATTCCAATGCGTGGTCGTGTTAATTCATTAAACGCATCAGTGGCAGCAGCGTTATTAATATATGAAATAATGGATAGGTGATTAAATGGACTATAAAGAGTATAATGATCACGAACTTATCATGTTAATTGGTGAAAACAATGATGATGCTAGAAACATTATTTATGAAAAGTATCATTATATAATTGATATTATTTTTAAAAAATATTATAAAAGAGCATTAGCGTTAGCAGTCGAACCATCGGATTTATTTCAAGATGCTTTATTGGGTTTTACGGATGCCATTAATCGCTATAAAGAAGAAGATCAAGCGTCATTTGCAACTTTTGCAACAATGTGTGTTGATCGTCGAATTAAAACAACTTTAAGAAATGCTCAAACTCTTAAAAATAAAATTGCTAGTGATACGGTTTCATTAGAATATGAATATGATGATTATCTAACTTTAAAAGATATGATTAAGGATGATCGTTTAGTTGATCCCCTTGATGAGGTGACTGATCAAGAGTATTATCAAGAATTAAATAATAAAATATTACAAGAATTATCCGATAACGAAAAACAAGTTTATCAGTTAATGAAAGAGAGTTATAATTATAACGAGATAGCTAAAATATTAAATAAAGAACCAAAGCAAGTTGATAATACGATTCAACGTATTAAAAATAAATTAAAAACATTACTAAAATAACTTGCTAAATTAAACCTTATGTGTTAAATTATATTTAACACGAAGACGTGTTTTTTATTTGGAAGAAAGGTGTTTATAATGAAAAAAGGTAAAAGCACTAAAAAAGAAAACTTTTTAAAGAATGTTATTTCCGAAATGAAGAAAGTTAAATGGCCAGAATTTAAGAATGTTACTAAGTACTTCTTAGCTACTTTAGTATTCTGTTTAATCTTAGTTGGTTATTTCCAAGGACTTGATTTCATTTCTTCAATTATAAGGGGGTTATTTAACTAATGGATAAAGAATGGTATGTTGTTAACACTTATAGTGGACATGAAAGTAAAGTAAAAGAAAAACTAGAAGCTAGAACTGAATCAATGGGAATGCAAGATTACATTTATCGTGTAATTATTCCTGAAACTAAGGAAATTGAAACATTAAAAGATGGTACTACTAAAGAAAAAACTCATAAAATGTTTCCTGGTTATATCTTAGTTGAAATGATTATGAGTGATGAAGCATGGTATATAGTTCGTAATACACCTGGTGTAACTGGATTTATCGGATCATCTGGTAAAGGTGCTAAACCAACACCACTTCCACCACAAGAAATTGATCGTGTATTAGCTAATATGGGTATGAGTCGTCTTAATATTGACACTGAAATCAATGTTGGTGATAAAGTTAATATTGTAGATGGACCATTTAAAGGCATGATGGGTAAAGTTGATAATATTGATAACGAAAATAACCGATTAAATGTCTTAATTGACTTATTTGGTCAAGAAACTCCTGTAGAAGTAGAGTTATTCCAAGTAACTAAAATAGACTAAATTTTGATTTAGTCTTTTTTTGTAAAAAAGGGTGTGAGATTGTGAGACGCAGAACAAAAAGAATTATCATTGGTATCGTTATTTGCTTAGTTGCTGCAGCAATAAGTACGATTTTAATTCTAAAAATTAGTAGCAGACATCGTTACGAAGAAACTATTTCAGAAATTGTTTATGTGAAAGATCGTAATGTTTCTTTTAATTCTGATGTTAGAGTAATTGACTTTATTCGTAAAATGGATGGTAAATTAGTAGAAAACGTTAAAGTTGATACTACTAAACTAGGTCAAAATAAAGTTAAGTTTAGTTATATTAATACTAAGAAAAGGGAATTTGAATTAGAAATTGAATACAATGTTATTGATGTTACTAAACCAACTATTTGGTTAGGTGGTAGTTATTCAGTTACTAAAAATAGTGATGTTGATTTATTAGAGAAAATTATGTGTGCTGATGATTTAGATGATAATCCTAAATGTGAAATAATTGGGGATTATGATATTACTAAAGTAGGTAGTTATAATTTAACTTTTAAGGCTACTGATCACAGTGATAACGAAACCACTAAAGACTTTGTATTATATGTTAAAGAGCCAGCAAAACAAGGCGGTTCATCTGGTGGTAGTACGGTTAGAACACCAATGAAAGAAGCTTATGACAATTATAAAAAAGATGATACTAAAATTGGAATTGATGTATCGGAATGGCAAGGTGAAATTGATTTTGATAAAGTAAAAGCTGCTGGTGTTGAATTTGCATTTGTTCGTGTAGGTGGAACTAAAGGAATTGATAAAGAATACTTTGTTGATAAACAATTTAAACGTAACATGGAAGGCTTTAATCGTGTTGGTATCCCAGTAGGTGTATATTTTTATTCTTATGCTAAATCAGAAGCCAGCGCCATTAAGGATGCTAAATGGGTTATTGAACAGATAAAACCATATAAAGTTGATTTACCAGTAGTATATGACTGGGAGAATTGGTCATTCTATAATGTCTTTAATAATAGTTTCTATACTTTAAATCATAATGCTAATAAATTCTTAGATACGGTTAAAAATGCTGGTTATCAAGGTATGCTTTATGGTAGTAAGACTTATTTAGATAAAATTTGGTTAAATATTGAATATCCATTATGGGGTGCTCATTATACTAATGATATTGTTAATTATCGTGGATTATATGATTATGTTCAAATCTGTGATAATGGTTTAATTAATGGTATTAATGGTTCCGTTGATATCGATGTTATGTATATAAACTAGTTGTTAATTATAAACATCTATGTTAGGATACATAGCTATAAGTAGGGGGATTTTATGGGAGTTAATGTAAAAGATTTTAATATTGCCCGGGCATCAGACATTTATCAAATTGATTATGAGTTGTTAGCATATATAACTGAAAAGCAACCTGATTATAATTTTAAACTGATAATCAGTCGTGTTAATGCTATTTATAGTAAGTATTATAAAAGCATTAAAGATTTTGATAATAATACCAATTTTAATATATTGATGCATTTAAATTTACTATGTACTATCATTCCTAATTTTCAATTGGAAGAAGGAAGTATTATTGGTGAGTATAACGGGTTAAGGGTTAATATGTTTTTTGGCGAAGAGATTATTATTAAAATTAATTATTTAGGGATAAGTCGTCATGTTCGATTCTTTGTTAATCAAGATGTTGCTCAATTATCCTTTAAGATAGATAATAACGTCTACGATCCTGAATTAGAGCGCATATATCATAATTTTGCTTATCAATATCACGCTCTTGATGCTTTTGATTCGTATACATATAAGAATGGCGAAATAATTTTTTTTAGTCGTTATAAGACTGAGAATGATCTTAATGGCAATATTATTGATGATTATAATTATGACACTGCCTTGATAGCCCAAGAGGAAGCGATAGATGAGTCTGGGAATAAATCAAAAATTAATTATTATAAGGTAAAGTTTTGTGAAGGTAATACTGTAAATGGCGATTATGTTAAACGACCACCTTATGCTATTGTTATTGAAAATGTACCAGATGAAATGGATCGTGATATATTTGATTTAGATTACTTTGAAGTTGATCAAGACGAGTACGATGATACATCTGATGTTTCAAATTATATTGGCAAAAAAGACAGCAATTTAGAAAAAGTAAATAGGCTTTTATTGAAGCATAGTAAATTAACTATCAATATCGAGAAAATGTAAGGAAAACCCTTGCATTTTTATTGTTTTATGGTATAATTTACATTGCGATTATGTGTATTTCATATAATTATTAGTGGAAAGGAAAGAAGCGGACTTGCCTGTACCACTATCGCAAAAACATATAGGAGGTGTTTTCGTGGCAAAAGAAGTCGTAAAGAAAATTAAACTTCAAGTTGAAGCTGGTAAAGCTACACCTGCTCCACCAGTTG
>JAEEKO010000094.1 GCA_016282415.1 Caryophanales bacterium
CTATTGTAATTGATGGTACCAGAATCATTGTTACTGGGGGTCGACAAGCTTTTTATAATAATAAAGGAATTGCAACAATTACTGGAAGTTCTTATTTATATTCAGAAGCATCAGAGCGTGCTGCTTGTCAAAATGTATCAGGTGGTACGATGACCATTATTGGTGGAACTATTATTTCAACTAATGCGGCAGCATTAAATAATGCTAGTACGTTAACTATTGGGGTTAAGGATGGTACGGCTAGTAGAGTAATTCCTATGTTTCAGGGGACTACTTATGGAATAACTAGTTCAGTTAACTATAGTTTCTATGATGGAATAGTTAAAGCAACCGGTAATGTTTTTAATGATGTAGCAAAAATTACTGATAAAGAAACCGGTAATGTTTTTGTTAATGGTACTGAAGGGGATCTTAAATACTCTTTCTTATCACCAGCTTATGTTGTTACTTTTGCACCAAACGAATCAGGGGTTACTTTAAATGAAAGAACAAGGAATGTTATTAAGGGGAATCCAGTAGGTACACTACCAGTTCCTTTAAAAAATGGTAGCGACTTCTTAGGATGGTATACCGCTGCATCCGGTGGTGAAAAAATTAATGAAAACTGGATTATTGAAGAAGAAGTAACTTTCTATGCCCATTGGCAAAAGACTACGGATGTAGCCCGAATAGGGGATACTATTTATGGAACCATTACTGAGGCTGTTGCAGCAGCACCAAATAATGTTGAAACAACAATAACAATTATTAAAGATGCTAGTGAATGGGTAGTTATACCAAGTACTAAAAATATTATTTTTGATATAAATGATCATACTATAACGAATAATGGTAATAAACCAATCTTTGAAAATAGTGGAATAATTACAGTTCAAAATGGTAATTTGGCTTCTAGTGCGGCCCAAGCTGCTATCAATAATTTAGCAGGCCATTTAATTGTTAATAATTGTAGTATTATTGAAACTAGTAATAAACAAGCAATGTATATTACTGGTGGAATTGTTGAAATTACTGGAAATTCTTACTTAAAATCACAAACTTATGGTACTCCGGATGGTAGTACAATGGAACGTGGTACTGTTCAAGTTATTTCGGGAACATTAATTGTTACTGGTGGAACTATTGTTGGTACGAAACAACAAGCTATTTCTAACGAAGGTACTTTAATAATTGGAAATAAGGACGGAATTGTTGATAGTACAACCCCAGTATTAATTGGAGAAGTACATGGTATTAGAAATATGGGAACATTAAATTTCTATGATGGTATTGTTAAAGGAAAAACCGATGCTATTTATGGTAATATTGATGATCAAGAAGATAATTCTCAACTAGTTATTGGTACTGAAACGATTAATAATGCTACTTATATAACGGCGCAGTTAGCGTTATCTGAATAAAAGTGTAATGTTACTAGACACTCAATTATTTATTTTTATACATATAATTCGGTATTTTGTGTTATAATTCAAGTGTAATAATAAAATAGTATGCTAGGAGGTGAGAGAATGAATAATAACGGAGCTTATAAGGTTATTTCAATTATTGCATTACTTTTAGGAGCACTAGGGGTTACTCTAGGTTATGCAGCTTTTTCTAGTGCATTAACAATTTCTTCATCAGCAAAGGTTAATCCTTCAGCATCAACATTTAACGTTGATTTCTCATCTAGTTCTTCTTCAGTAGTTACTAATGCAATTCAACCTACTTTAAACAAAACTGTAGCAGGTTTTTCTGCTACTAATGCTACTATTGATAATACCAGCGATCCAATAATTTCAAATTTAGAAGCAACTTTTACTGAACCTGGTCAAAGCGCTACGTATGAATTTTATGCATATAATGATGGTCAATATACTGCTTATTTAAATGGTATAAACTTCTCTGGCTCTAAAACTTGTACTGCTGTTACTGGTACTACTCAGAGCTTAGTTGATAGTGCATGTAATGGTATTACATTAAGTATAAAGGTTGGTAGTGAAGATGTTACTACTACTTCAGTAGGTAGTATTACGGGACATTCCCTTGCTAAGAATGCTTCTGAGTTAATTACAGTAACCATTTCATATGTTAGTGGTAGTGATGTTGCTGATGGTAATTTCAATGTTACTTTACCAAGCATTGTATTAACTTATGATTCATTAGATTAATTAGTAATATATTATAAAAAGGAGGAAGTAATGTGAAGCCTGGATATAAGCGAATTCTAGTATTTTTAATCAGCTTAATCGGTATTCTTTTAATTAACTCCTTTTTTTTAAATTTACTCTCTGGTTATATAATGTGTTTATTCCTAATAGGATTGTTAATCATTTTTCATTTCTTTTTTATATTTGAAAAAAATGAAAAGCGTTATTTATCAGATATTATATTTGAAGTATTTTTATTTATAACATCATTCTTTATTTTATATTATTTATTAGGAATAATAATTGGATTAGCAAGAACCCCAAATTATTTTACGTTTCATGGTATCTTTGTAGTATTATTACCACTGGTATTATATGGGGTATTAAGAGAGATATTTAGATACAATTTATTATGTAAAGCAGATAAGAACAAATTATGTACAATATTAGTAATAGTGTTATTTATTATTTGTGATTTAACAGGTAATATTTATTATGCCAGTTTTAAATCACAATATGATGTAGTAAGATTTATTGCATTAACAATATTGCCAACTTTATCAATGAATATTGCATACTCATTTATATCAAAAAAGGTTGGCTTTATTCCAATAATTATCTTTCATTCGATAATGTTGTTATTTCCTTATATAATACCAATTGTTCCAAATCCTAATGAATATGTGATATCAGTTATTCAATTAGTGGTTCCGGTATTATTTGCACTGCGAATTGATCGCTTCTTTAAAAAAATAAAAGATGATCATATTCCGAGGAATTATCGTAAAAAGAAGTATCGTGGTTTTATAATACCATTGTTAATAATAATTGCTTTAGTATATTTCTATAGTGGATATTTCAAATACTATGCTGTTGCAATTGGTAGTGGTAGTATGCATCCAAAGATTAAGAAGGGCAGTATTGTTATAATTAATCAAAAAGATAAATCATATGATGTTGGTGATGTTATTGCATTTAATCAAAAAGAATATATAATCGTTCATCGTATTGTAAAAAAAATAACCATTAATAATGTTAATTATTATTATACTCAGGGTGATGCTAATAAAAATATGGATGATTTAGTATTAAATGATTCATTAATAATTGGAAAGGTAAATTACAATGTTCCATATATTGGATATCCAACAATATGGTTAGGTGAAATGTAAAGGAGGTGCTTTTATGGTTAATGTTAAAAGAAAGCCTGATCAAAAAACTAAAATTGATAAAAAAGATTTAGGTAAAAGAGAGACTTTTGGTTTTAAGTTTGTCATGCTTTTTTTAGCAAATATCATAATTGTACTAGGATCCTTTTCTGGCTTAATATTCTGTATCAATAAGACCTTTAAAAATCCTGGTGGTGAAATCATTACTTATACAGAAAAAGGTAATGTTGATTATAAAGTATATTTAAAGAAAAATGTTTTTTATGATAAACCTTTTTTAAATAAAGACATGGTTTATGTTGCTAGTTTGATTGATAAAATAGTTATAAATTATAATTATGATTTTAATGTAGATCAAGCTAGTGATATTGAATATAAATATAATATTGTTGCTAAATTATTTATAACTAGTCAAAATAATTCAAAGACATTTTTTGAAAAAGAATATGTTTTATTAGATGCTGTTTCTGATGAAATTCATAATAAGAAGAGTTTTAATATTAATAAAGATGTAACCATTAATTATGCTGAATACAATAATTTAGCTAATCAGTTTAAATCAAACTATGCTATTAGTACAATTAGTTATTTGGATGTTTACTTACAAGTGATTGAACATGGTAAAGATACTAATGATTATAAATTGGAAAGTAGTAATAAAACGTTATTAAGAATTCCAATATCAGAACAAGAAGTAAATATTAATCTTGATAACGAGAAAGTTAATGAAGAAAAACAAGTTGTTTCTGAAACTAATGTTTTAATTAAACATAAGCGTTGTATTTGTGTTGATATTGTTTTATTTACAATCTTAATGGTATCTTTGATTAGATTAGTAAGAAGAATATCAATAATAATTAATAGACATAGTTATTATGATCGTTATATTAGACGTTTACTTCATGCTTATGATCGTATTATTGTTAATGTTACGACTGCACCAAATTTGAAAAAGTATAATGTTATAAATGTTGAGACGTTTAATGAATTAATTGATGTTCGTGATAATACCAAAGAACCAATTAAGTATTATGTTATTGAACCACACCGTAAATGTGAATTCTTTGTAACTAATGATAAAGATTTATATTTATTTATTATTGAAGAAGTTTATATTGGTGAAAAGAAAAGTAAAAAATCATAGTTAAGCTATGATTTTTTTATTAACTAAACTAAAAATCTCACATATATTATCATAGGTGATAAATATGGCTAAAAAAGTGGTATTAGATGCTGGCCATGGTGGTAGTGATCCTGGTGCTAGTGGTAATGGTATTGTAGAAAAAGAATTAACTTTAAAAATTAATGATTATCTTCATAAACGATTGGATGAACTGGGAATTGAAAATAGTGTTACGCGTGCGAGTGACACTACTTTAAGTCCCAGTGATCGTGTTAATAAGATACTTAGCTTTTATGGTAATGCTAATGATGTTATTGTGATATCTAATCATATAAATGCTGGTGGTGGAGAAGGATCAGAAATTATTTATGCTTTACGTAATAATGATCGTTTATCAAAAAATATTTCGGAATCATTAGAATCATCAGGAAGAGAAGTTAGAAAGTATTATCAACGTCGTCTTCCTAGCAATCCGAGTAAAGATTATTATTTTATTCATCGTGATACTCCAAATACGGAAGCAATTATTATAGAGTATGGTTTTTTAGATAATGTAAGTGATGCCAATAAATTAAAAGATAACTGGTCGGTGTATGCCGAAGCAGTGGTAAAGGGTTTAGCAAACTATTTAGGAGTTCCATATAGCTATTCTAATAGTAATGAACCGATTGCATCATCTGATTATTATATTGTTAAAAAGGGCGATACTTTATATTCGATTGCTAAAAGCAACAATACGACAGTGGATAATTTAAAGCAACTTAATAATTTAAATTCCAATTTATTATCAATTGGTCAAACTTTAAAACTAAAAGAACAAGTTGTTAAACCGGACGAAAATACTAGTTACTACACGGTTAAAAAAGGTGATACTCTTTATTCGATTGCGAAGAATAATAATACTACGGTTGATGATCTTAAGCTGTCTAATAACTTAAGTTCGAATCTATTATCGATAGGTCAGAAGTTATTAATTCCAATTAGTACTTTAATCTATGAAGTAAAGAAAGGTGACACTTTATATGGCATTGCGAAGCAGTTTAATACAACAGTTAACAATATTATGAATTTAAATAATCTTAAATCAACACTGTTGAGTATTGGCCAAAAATTATTTATAAAAAAATAGTTTTTAATAATATGTATATGATGTGTAAATATACTTAAAAAATAATAAAAAACATAAATATAAGGGTTTTCCTCGTATTTATGTTTTTTTTAACCAAAAATTTAAAATATAAAAAAATTAAAAGTGTAAAATTTTAAAAAAATGTGTAAAAAAACATTGTTTAATTTATTTATAAATGATACGATACTTATAAGTTAGGACAGGAGAGTGATAATAGTGTGGAACGAAGTATTAGAAAACATCGTTGTTGTTAAACGTAGTGGACAACGTGTTGAGTTTAATGCTTCTAAAATTGCTATTGCAATTAAAAAAGCATTCGATGCTGTTTATCAGGAACCTGATGAAAATCAAATCTACAGTGTATTTGAAAGTGTCCTTAAATTTATTAATAAAGAATATAGTGAACGAAAAACTATTAGTGTTGAAGATATTCAAGATACCATTGAAGATCATCTTAAGAAATTAGGATTTGATGATGTTCATAAAGCTTTCCAAGAATATCGTCAAAAGAGAGCGGCATCAAGAAAAGCATTCAGTGAAAAGCAACAACATAAATTTGTTAAAGTAATTGAAACGATTGGTAATATTGATAAAACATTAACACCAAGGAAAATGCTTCATAAATTTGGAAAGATCATTTCTTCTGAATATGCTAAGTCATATATCTTAGATTCAAAATATATTAGAGCTTATGAAGAAGGAAATATATATATTCATAATTTGGAATTCTTCCCATTAGGTTATTTATCACATCTTAATTTAAAATTAGAAATAAGTGATGACGATGAATACTTAGATGAATTTATATCAGCAATTATTAATGCTCAAAGTGAACTAAGTTCGGAAATTGGTATTAATAATTTAGATGTTTTAGTTGAAAAATATTTCTTAGATCATTTTAAGAAAAGCTTAAAATCAAGAATAGAGTATTATTTCTTAACTAATGGTATTAGTGATTTTGTACCAACTGCAAAGATTGAAGATATTATTAATAAGATGAATGATATTAATATTGATGAATTATCATTCGAACCATATGATAATAATCCAATCATTAAAAATGCTTTTAAAATAATTATTAATGATACTTTAGAAAATGAAAAAAATTTTGTTAAAGTAACAGTTTCGAGAATAATTACTAACTTAAGAACTTATCAAACTAATAACAGTTATACAATAAGTGTTAGTAATAAAATGAGTAATGTTGCAACACTAGTTAGAGATAATGTTATTAGTTACTTAACCGATAACAATTTAACTGATAATGTTAACGTAATATTTAAAATAACAGAAGATAGTGATGAAACATATTTATCAAAAATTGCTAGTTTAATTATCAATGAAAAAAATGTTTATTTATCATTCCCAAATAATACATACAATAAAGATGATAACAATGATGTGGAATACTTCAGTAATGGTCTTCGTATTTTCGAATCATTAAATGAAAATGAAAAAAGATCGAATGGCCGTATGGTTGTTACTAGTACATCAATAAACATTGCAAGATTAGGACTTAAATACTTAAATAACAAAAGTATTTCCAATTTCTATCAAGAGTTAGATCAACTACTGGATTTAACAAAAAATGAAATGATGTTAGCATTTGAAACCATTGGTGATAAAAATAAAGAAAATTACCAAGTGTTATTTAATGGTAATGTGCTAGGTGATGAGCGATTAGAACAAGGCCAAAAAATAAGAAAGATAATTAAATCCGGAGTATTAAATATTGGACTAGTTGGTTTAAAAGAATGTGTGTTATCTTTTGAACCAGATTCTAATAAACAATATGATTTAGTAATTGAGATATTAAGTTATCTTAATAAAAAAATGAAACAATTTAGTGATGAAACTAAACTGAACTTTCAGTTATTTGAACCAAGTGGTTTAACAGCAAGAAAACACTTTATTGGAATTGATAAATCAATATATGGGGTTCATAAAAATATAACTGATAAGAATTCATATGAGCTTATTGATACTGCTAAATTTATAACTAACAATAAAGAACTGGCTACCATCCAATCACTGTTAAGTGGTGGATGTCTAATAACCAAAAATATTTCTAGTAAAGCAAGTAATAAAAAGATTGTTGATCTAATAAAAGAATTAATGAAAGATAATATAGGATTTATCAAACTTAAGGTTGATAAATAATGAAAATTGCGGGGTTTCAAAAATTAACTTTATTAGATTATCCTTCAAAAGTTGCTTGTATCCTATTTACTCAAGGTTGTAACTTTAAATGTCCATATTGTCAAAACTCAGGTTTAATTGGACATGAGAATGAAGTATTAATCCCTGAAGAAGAAATATTTGAATACTTAAAGAAAAGAAAAGGTGTGTTAGATGGTGTAGTAGTTAGTGGTGGCGAACCTACTGTTCAAAAAGATTTAGCAATATTTATAAAGAAAGTTAAAGAAATGGGATTTTTAGTTAAATTAGATACTAACGGTAGCAATCCTGATTTATTAAAAAAACTGATTGATGAAAAACTAGTTGATTATATTGCTATGGATATTAAAAATATCTTAACGCTATATAAAGAAGTAGCTGGAGTTAGTCCTAGTGTTAATAAATTAGAAGAGAGTATCAATTTAATTAAGAATAGTGGTATTGATCATGAATTTAGAACCACAATTATAAAAAATATTCATGATATCAATAAAATTAAAAAAATATGTGAGTATGTTGATGGTGATACCTTCTTCTTACAAAACTTTGAACAAAGTGAAAATGTTTGTGATAAGAAGTTAGAATCGTTTTCAACAGAGGAACTTATAAAAATCAATAAAATAATAAAGAAAGAGTTCCCTAATGTTACGGTTAGGAGAATATGAAAGAGGTAGAGTAATATGTATAAAGTAAGAAAAAGAGATGGAAAGATTGTTCCATTTGAAATTGAAAAAATTAAGGATGCAATTGTTAAAGCATTTGATGCTGAAGAAGTTAATTATGATGATAATGTTATTGATTTTATTGCATTAAAAATCACTGCTGCATTTGAACCAGCAGTTAAGGATAACATTATTGATGTTGAAGTAATTCAAGATAAAGTTGAAGAGGTATTATCACAAGCTGGTTATACTCAAGTTGCTAAAGCTTATATCTTATATCGTAAGTTACATGAAAAACAAAGAGCAATGCAATCAACAATTTTAGACTACAAACAAGTTGTTAATAGTTATATTAATGTTACGGACTGGCGTGTTAAAGAAAATTCAACCGTAACTTATTCTGTTGGTGGTTTAATTTTAAGTAACTCTGGTGCTATTACCGCTAATTACTGGTTATCAGAAGTATATGATGAAGAAATTGCTAGAGCTCATAAAGAATGTGATATGCATATTCATGACTTATCAATGCTTACTGGATATTGTGCTGGATGGAGCTTAAAACAATTAATTAAAGAAGGTTTAGGTGGCGTTCCTGGAAAGATTACATCTAGTCCAGCTAAACACTTATCAACATTATGTAACCAAATGGTTAACTTCTTAGGTATCATGCAAAATGAATGGGCTGGTGCTCAAGCCTTTTCATCATTTGATA
>JAEEKO010000003.1 GCA_016282415.1 Caryophanales bacterium
CAAAGCCAATATCATAAGCCCAACCATCACCACCAACAATTGCTACTGTTCTTGGTAATAAATCAGTTAAGCTATCTTTTAAATTGACTGGGATTTGTTGATTCTTTAATTTTTCAATTATTTCTAAAACTTGATAATAATCATCTTGATTATTTAAATAATCTTCATATAGCGCTTTAGTTTCTAAATCGACACTTTCCATTGAATCTTCAATAATCTTTATAGCGTTAGCTTTCTTTAAATCAATGCTACGTTTAATACCTAAACCAAATTCGGCATTATCTTCAAATAAAGAATTGGCCCATGGAATATTGTATGGAGTTTCAGGAGCACTTCCCCCATAAATAGAAGAACATCCGGTTGCATTAGCAACAACTAAACGGTCTTTACAAATTCCACCTAATAGTTTTAAATAACTAACTTCTCCACATCCACTACAAGCATTTGGATATTGAAATGGATAATAACCTGATTGTAAATCCATTAAATTATCCGTCTTACCGCAAGTTTTATTAAAGTACTTATCAACATAGTGACTTTCTTGGTTCGTTTTATTACCAAATTCTAAAGCATCAAAACGACAAGCATTGATACATAATCCACAAGCTTTACATAAGTCTTCATTAATCGTAATTCGATATAATTGATCAGGATTAGTTCTTGAAGGAATACCATCTTCATTATTAATTACTGGTCTTAAAACACCATATGGACAAACAATGCTACACATATTACATTGCATACATTTTTCTTTATTCCATACCGGTACTTTAGAAACATTAGTTTTAATTAACTTTGAGGTATTTCCAGGATAAATACCATTTTTATAATCATACACATCACTTACTTTTAAATCAGTTAAGTTATGATTAACCATTCCTTCAAAGAAATCATTAGTACTATTAATAACATTAGTTATTTCACTAATATTAACTTCTTCATACTCGGCTTTATTAATTGCATCAATATTATTGTTAACTATATCCATTCCTTTGTCTTTGAAACGATTCGTAATACTTGCTTTTAATTCATCAATTAAATAATCTAAATTTAAAAGCTTTAAAATTGCTTTTTCCATAATGGTACTAATCTTACCTTGAATATGGCAGTCAGCAGCAATCTTACTAGCATTAATTATATATAGTTTTAAATTTAATTCTTTAAATAACTTCGCATTAGCTTCATTAAAAATTAAAGCATCTGGTTCTTTATCCGTATTTAATAAAACTACTGAGTTTGGTAATACATTATTAAATAAATCTTTTTTAAATAAATATGAATCATCCGATATTACTACTAAACAAGCATTATCAACATAGTATGGTAAGTGTTTAACTTCATTACTTACTCGTAAATGTCCAATGGTGATACCACCACTTTTTTTACTATCATACTCAAAATAACCGCTTACATACTTATCAGTTTTTTCACCAATAAGTTTTAATAAATCTTTAGAACACGTTATTAAACCATCACTACCAAAACCATAAGCTTTGATTTCATAGCAATCCGAATCTAAACGATAATTAGCATTAACTTTTAAACTTAGATTAGTAACATCGTCATTAATTCCAATCGTAAAATTGTTTTTTAAATTTGATTCAAGATTTTCATATACTGCTTTAATTTGGGCTGGAGTGGTATTCTTACTAGATAAACCAAAACGACCACCAACCACTTTAATATTAGTGTCTTTTAAGGCATTAACAACATCTAAATATAATGGTTCACCACTAGCACCACTTGTTTTAGCACGATCTAATACTGCAACATGTTTAACTGATGCTGGTAATTTATTAACTAAATATTCATTACTAAACGGACGGTATAAATGAACGGTAACTAAACCATAGTGTTTACCTTGTTCATTTTCAAAGTCAATTACTTGTTTAATAGTATCACTAACACTACCCATACCAATAATAACTTCAGTCGCATTAGGATCACCATAGTAATTAAATGGTTCATAATCCGTTCCAAATTTTTGGTTAACTGCTTGCATTAAGTTATTAACAGTATCAACCATATTGGAATAATCATTGTTTTTAGCTTCAAGGGTTTCAAAATAAATGTCTTCACCAACATTCATCCCACGTTCAAATTTATTATTTGCTAAAGACTCTTCTTTAAAATGTTTAATCGCATCAAAATCAATTAAACTTAAGATATCTTTATCATCTAAAAGATTAGTTGTATTTAATTCATGACTAGTACGAAAGCCATCATAAAAATGAATAAAAGGAAGTCTACCTTTGATACTTGCTAAGTGGCTAATTAATCCTAAATATTTAATATCTTCTAAATTTGCTGAACTCATAATACAAACACCAGTATTATTGCAAGCATAGATATCCGAATGATCACCAAAAATTGATAAAGCATTAGTAGCAACCGTTCTTGAGGCAACATGAATTACCCCTGGTAATCCTTCCCCTGCCATTTTATATAAATTAGGAATCATTAATAATAACCCTTGGCTTGAAGTAAAGGTTGATGATAACGTACCATTTAATAAAGCACCATGCATTGCTCCAGCAACCCCGGCTTCACTTTGCATTTCATATACTTCGGTTACCCCATTAAATAAATTCTTATTATTAAGTTCATTATTTAAATTTAATTCACTGGCACCAGTTGATGATGGTGTTATTGGATACACAAAACATAATTCGCTCATAAAATAAGCAATTTTACCACATAAAGTATTACCATCTATTACCTTTTTCATTAATATCATTCCTTATCTTTAATAAAGCGTACTATTTGCTTCAACTATTATAAACGCATTAAATCTTTTGTTTACTAAATCGCTACCATAAACAATCGTTCCATCTTGTAACGTTGTTGAAGTTAAGTTAGTATCGGTTAGCCAAGTTCGAAAGCCATAATTTTTAGTTTCATTTGGATCAACATAATCCGTCGCAATAATATAAGTATTATTTATAGTTTGACCACTAATGGTATAATCATTAATAGTTTCACGTGAACTTAAATAAGCTGGTGCAATCGTTTGATCACCAGACAAACTAAAACGAAGGAAACTTTCGTTTATTGGAGTATTATCATAATTAATTGTTGCTAATATTATGCGGAATGGAATACGAATATTACAATTATTCTTAACTTTGATTAATGAAGGACTCATTAACACACCGCGTTCATCTGGCATTGGAACCAATGCATAATCCTGAATCATTGATGTTGATCCGGTAGTATCGATTTCAAAGCATGTTAAACCTTCTAGTACATCTTCCGTTGCAGTACTACGGTTAATAACCCATAAACTGTAACTGGAACCCATACTAGTAGTGATTAATAATAAAAAAGTAATAATAATTAAACTATAGCGATACTTATTTTTCATATAATCACCTATTATGTAATTATATTATATAATATCTAGGCTTGTTAATCAATTATTTCTCCATCTAAACTAAAGCTTTTGCAACTAGTAATTTTAACTTTGGCGATCTTGCCAATTAAGTCTTTACCACCAGTAATATTAACTAATTTCATAGTGTTAGTATAACCACAAACTTTTGATTCATCTTTTTCACTGATATCAGTTATTAAAACATCAACAATTTGATCTTGATATTTTTGATTGTTCATAAGTGAATAGTTATTCACAAGTTCATTTAAACGGCTTAAACGAGCTTCTTTTTCTTCTAAAGTAACATCATCTTTCATTAAAGCGGCGGGAGTTCCAATACGTGGTGAATAAATGAAAGTGAAAGCACTATCATACTTAACTTCATTTACAACATCTAAAGTATCTTGGAATTCCGCTTCCGTTTCACCTGGGAAACCAACAATAATATCCGTAGTTAAGCAAACATCAGGAATTGCCGTTTTAATTTTATTAACTAAGGTTAAGTACTCTTCCTTAGTATAACGACGACCCATTAGTTTTAAAATATGATCATTACCACTTTGAAGAGGTAAATGAATATAAGGCATAACATTATCACATCTTTTAATAACATCAATTAATTCATCAGAAAAATCCCATGGATGAGAAGTAACAAAGAAGATTCTTTTAATACCAGTGTTACTTACTGCTTCTAAAAGTTCAGCAAAAGATAATTCATCTTCTAAGTCTTTACCATAGGCATTAACATTTTGACCTAATAAAGTTACTTCTAAATAACCTTGTTTAACTAATTCATTAACTTCATTAATAATATCAATGCTTTTTCTTGATCTTTGTTTACCGCGCGTATAAGGGACAATACAATAAGTACAAAATTTATCACAACCATATTGAATATTAACCCATGCTTTATATTTACTATCACGAGTATATGGAATGTTTTCAAAAACATTACCTTCAATACTATAAACATTAATATCTAGTTTATTATCATTCTTTAATAATAATTCTTCTAATTCATTAATATTGTGAGTTCCAAAAACAAGATTAACAAAAGGATGCTTCTTAATTATTTCTTCACATACACTTTCTTCTTGAGCCATACAACCACAAATACCAATAATCAAATCTTTCTTCGTTTCTTTTAAATGTTTACAACGACCTAAAAAACCATACATTTTATCATGGGCATTTTCACGAATCGCACAAGTATTTAAAATAACAACATCACTATCTTCCATGTTGTCTGTTTCAGTTAATCCTAAACGTTCTAAACGAGCTTTAATTTCTTCACTATCATGAACATTCATTTGACAACCATAAGTTCTAATGAAGTATTTCTTACCATCTAGGACTTTTGTGATCTTTTTGTTTTCATATATATATTCCACTGGCATACCAGTTCTTTTTTTAGCGTCTTTTAAACTAGGTAAATTCATCTTACTTCCCTCTTTCAAAAATCCCCTTAATATTCAATCCGATCGTTGTTAATAACACCATTACATCAAAAATGAATAAACTGATAAAACCAGCATTTAAATATTTTTTTAAGTAATAACGTTGACTTTGTTTTAATATTTTGTATTTATTTATTCTTTTAATACTTTTATCAATAGTTTTAGAATGGTTATGTTTAACTACTACCCCATCACATACTACAGATTTTTTTCCATAATTTTTAAGTTTTAATGCTAAAACATTTTCTTCGTAGTATAAAAACATATTACTGTCAAAATAATCAATTTGTTTTAATACATCTAGTTTCACCATAAACATGCAACCCATAATACAATCAACAACATGATTATATTCATGATAAAAATGATATTTATCAACATATTTTTGATATAGTTTAGGAATGCTCATTAATAATTCTTCTTTAACTGTATTGATTTTAAAGCCATAACGCATTGTACCATTTTCATCAATGATTGGTGCTACTACAGCAACACTATTATCTTTATATTCAGCTAGCATTTTATTAATATCATCTTCACTATTAATTACGATATCGGTATTACATACCAATAAAACCCCATCAATACGATTATTAATTAAGTAACGAGCTGCAATATTAATACCTTCACCGTAACCACTGTTGATAGGATTAGCAATCACTTTTACTTTAGGATTATTGATTTTTTTAAGTTCCACTAATGAATTATCAGTTGATAGATTATCAACAACAACAATATGGGAAATAATACTATAATCTTTAATACTATCAATAAAATTTATAGTATTTTGATAATCATTATAATTAATAATTGCAACGCTTAATTTCATCTTAATAATCCTCCCTTAAACACATCTATAATTTATCATAAAATACCCTATTTTACAATGATAGAAATCATAAAAAAAATGCCAATTATTCATTGACACTTGTTTGCTAGTATAGGTATTGGATATGTTTGAATTATCAGATGTTTACCCTTTCTATACATGGTATAAGAAAGGTGGTGGTAAATTATGACTAAACGAGAATTATTTCAGTTTATCATAATACTACTATTATTTTTCATAGTAATCACCTTACTATATAAATAATAAAAGCACCTGATTTCAGCTATTGACTTCAGGTGCAATTCCTAAAATGGGAAACATCTGATCTGGCCAATCAAACGTATCCTTTTTTATTGTATGAAGTTTCCTTCATCTAGATACATATTAACACATAATTATGAATAATTCAATAAAAGGATAACAACAAAAAAATCACAGTTTATAGATAATAAGCATCTTCAATTGATTTACTAATACTTATATCATCTGTGATATCGTTTTTTTCTAACAATGTTAGAATGGTATAATACTTGTTTCCTAAGGCTTTTCATTATTAACCATAGTATAATAATCCATAGTTTCAAAGGAATCTGGGCGAACGCCATTGTTCGTGTTCGTAACTGTGTTGTTGTTCAGATTGCCATTCCTATTCACATTCCAGGCACGAGAAACGGCCATGGCAAAAAAGAAAAAGAAAACCATTCAGTATTTACCATTAACATTATATCATTAACAATGATTATATTAAACTAATATCATCAATATGAGTATTAATTAACTTATTACAATTACCATAACTAAGATGTACTTTATAACTTTTTTTTACCTGTAAATAATAATCACTAGTAATAACTTTCTTATTTAATAAATGATTCATACTTTTAAATTTTCTTTTAATTTTCCGTTTCATATCGCCTTTAACCTTCATAATAATATGATTATTTTTAATTTGATAATGAAATCCTAAAAAATCAAAACCTTGTTTAATATTAGTAATCATTGTTTTTTGATTTAATTTTAGTTGATACTTATTTATTATTCTTTCAATTTCCTTTAAACAATATTTTAAATATTCTTTATTTTCATGAAGAATAATACCATCGTCACAATAACGAATATAATATTTAATATGCAGTTGTTCTTTAATATAATGATCTAATTCATTTAAATAAATAATTGATAATATTTGACTCGACATATTGCCAATTGGAAGTCCTTTGCCTTTATAATAACGTGGTAATTGAACATGATGACTTTGTTCAAGTTTCGTAATTTCTTTATTAATATAATCAGCATCGGTACTATCAATAATGCAATTAATAATATCAATTACATCCGGGTCTTTAATCTTTTTTTTAATTATTTCTTTAGCGATTTCATGATCAATATTATAAAAATACTTCTTAATATCAAACTTCAATACAAAAAAATTTTGATGCTTTATTTGATTAATATATTTTTTTAATAATTTGATTCCATAATGGGAACCCTTACCAATCCGTGTAGATACGTTTTGTTCAATTAAAGATTTATCAAAAATATTAACCAAAAAATAATGACTAACCAAATGGTTAATCACTTTATCCGTAATATTTTGCGACATAATTAAAC
>JAEEKO010000014.1 GCA_016282415.1 Caryophanales bacterium
CTTTAAAGTAAGCATATAATGCTTCATCATCGCCTTCTTTGCAGAAAGTTTGATATTCCATTTGTTCAAATTCAATAGTTCTAAAGGTAAAGTTACCTGGAGTAATTTCGTTTCGGAAGGCTTTACCAATTTGACCAATACTAAATGGTAATTTAGCACGCATTGTTCTTTGAACATTTAAGAAGTTTACATATTCACCTTGAGCATTTTCTGGTCTTAAATAAACTACACTCTTATCATCTTTAATAACACCACGATTAGTTTCAAACATTAAGTTGAATTGACGAATATCAGTGAAATTAGACTTACCACATTTTGGACATGGTACTTTATTTTCTTTAATATAATTCATCATTTCTTCTTGGCTCATCGCATCACCAATTGAAGAGTTTGAATAATCATTAATTAAGTTATCAATACGATGGCGAGTCTTACATTCTTTACAATCAGCTAATGGATCAGAAAATGATTGAACATGTCCTGATGCTTCCCAAACGCGTGGATGCATTAAAATATCAGCATCTACTTCATAAGCGTTATTACGTTGTTGAATGAATCTTTTACGCCAACAATCTTTAATTGTGTTTTTTAATCTTGAACCTAATGGTCCGTAATCCCAAGTATTTGCAAGACCACCATAAATCTCTGAACCTTGGAAAATATATCCATATTGTTTACAATAATTAACTAATTCTTCCATGTTTTTTGCCATATTTATCTTTCCCTTCTTTTGTTAATTTTAAACCTAATACATCTTTCATATTTGCTGATGTAAGATGATATTCGTACCCCCGATTACTTGTAGGATCACTAACATTAATATATACATAATTACATTCATCAGAAATATATTCATCGATTCGTTTAGGATTACCAACATAAATTACTGCTAAGCGTTCCATAAAATCATCATCAAAAACAACATCTTCGTGTTAAGAGTCAGTAATTAATGTAATTAAAAAATGTTTTTTACCATGACATACTGGGCATACTTTTTCTTCCACAGTACCATCTGCATTTCCTTCAATAACCGTCTTGTTATTACATTTTGGACATGTATTTTCTTTAATCATACGATTAAATTGTTCATAATTATTTACTAATGTTTCATAATCCGTATAAACATCGTTACCAAGTGTATCGACAGCTTTAAGAAAATTATACGTTAAAGAATTTTTACCACGTGAGCTAATAAAATATTTCATAAACCCCACCTCACTCATTTATTTTATCACAAAATACTAAAAAAAACTAACTATTTTCGTAGTTAGTTAATCAGTCATATTTTTTAAAAATTTCTTACTTTGTAAATATAAACCTGTGTATTGTTCATAATATAAATCTAAAAATAAATTTATCTTCTTAACCAGGTTATTATCAATATCAATTTTCGATATTTTTTCTAAATCAACATATAAATAATTTCTTAAAATTCGCACAATTTTTAGATCCACTATTTCTTCATTTTGATAACACTTTTTACAAATCAAACCACCATCATTAAAGCTAATCGTAACAATATCTTTGTTACTGCCACACTTTGAACAAGTATCTAGGTTTATAAATACTCCTAAGTATTCCAAGTATTTAACCTCAACAATATTAGTAACCACCATTGGATTAAAGCCTTTATCAATTAATAAAATAGCATTTATAAAAATGGCATAGATTTCTTTTTCGTCACCTTGTTTAATTACTTGATTAGTTAATTCGGTTAAATAGTTTAAATAACTAATTAAAACAATATCATTTTTAATATTAATTAAGTTATCAATTATCTCAGCATCAATTAATGTAGAAAGTTTATTTTCTTTATAATAAATATTGAATATGGCATAAGTGAATCTTAAAGTAGTAGCACGATTCTTACTTTTTAAGCTTTTACTACCCTTACATATGATCCCAATTAAGCCATGTTCTTTAGTTAAAACATTTATTATCTTTGAGGTGTCACCATAGGGAACCTCACTCATTATAAAACCTTCTACTTTACTAATCATTTTAACCTACTTCTTACGTTTATATTCTAAATAGTAATCAATTTTGCCAGTCTTTTTAAACATTTCCCATGCTTCTTGTTTTGTCATAATTATCTCCTTACAATATTATATTGTGATAATTATGAAAATATTATGCATTTTTAGAAATCTTTAAATCCTAGTTCATTAAAGTATCTTTCTTTATCACGCCAGTTTTTAATAGTTTTAACATATAATTCAAGATAGACTTTCTTACCTAAAAGTTCTTCCATATCTTTTCTAGCGTAGATACCTACTTCTTTTAATCGTGATCCGTTTTTACCAATAATAATTTTCTTCAAACTATCACGATCAACAATAATATCAACATTAATATTAATTATATTCTTTTCTTCTTCAAACTTGGTTGTAACACAAGTTATACTATGAGGTATTTCATCTTCCGTTCTTTCTAATAACTTTTCGCGAACATATTCGGATACCATAAAGTATTTTGAACTACTAGTAAAATAACCATCATCAAAATACTTAACATTATCTTTTAAATATAATTTTACTACTTCAATTAAGTGGGCAATATTATCTTTAGTTTTAGCACTAATTGGAACAATTTCGCTAAATGGATAAAGATCTTTAACTTCCGTAATTAATTTTAATAAAGCTGCTTCATTTAATAAATCAATTTTATTTAATACTAAAATAACTGGAATATCTTTATCTAATGTATCTAAAATGTACTTATCACCAGTACCAACACCACTATAAGCATCAACAACAAATAAAATTGCATCAACATCTTTAGTTAATGATGAAGCTTGTTTGTTTAATACTTTCCCTAATTTTGTAATTGGTTTATGAATACCAGGAGTATCAACAAAAACAATTTGGGTATTTTCTTCATTATAAATACCTTCAATAATATTTCTTGTTGTTCCCGCTTTATTAGAAGTTATCGCTACATGTTCATTAATTATTTGATTTAAAAGGGTTGATTTACCAACATTGGGTCTACCAATAATACTTATAAAACCACTCTTCATTACAACCCTCTAAAATAATGCAATAATATATGGTAAGAAAATGATGATAATAATAATTGCGGCCATAATTGAGGTAACCCCTGTTGCAGCACTACCACAGTCTTTAGCAATCTTAGCAAGTGGATTAATTTCCAAAGTAATTAAATCAACTGTAGCTTCAATAGCTGTATTGATTAATTCGAATGCTAAAATAACTGTTAAACAAATTGCAATAATTAACCATTCATATAATGTTATATGGAAAACAAATCCAATAATAACAGTAATAATGGTAAGAATTAAATGTGTTAACATACTTTGTTCATTAGCATATGCATACTTTAAACCTTCATATGAAAATTTAAAAGTACGTAAGAAACGTCCAATTCCTTTTTTCTTAATTTCATCTCTTGATATTTTCGCCATCTAAAATCAACTCCTGTAATCCAAACATAATTTTTTCTTCATCTTCAGTTTGATGATCATAACCTAGTAAATGTAATAACCCATGAACCGTTAAGAAAGCTAACTCCCTTTTTTCACTATGACCATAACTAACTGCTTGTTCTTTCATTCTAGGAATACATATATAAATATCTCCTAAAACCCGAATTGTATTATAACGCACTTTTTCATTATCTTCAAATGCAAATGATATTACATCCGTAACACGATCAATACCACGATAATCACGATTCATTTCTTGAATAGTTTTTTCATCAACAAAAACGATTGAAAAAACAGCATTAGAAACATTTTCATGTTTTAAAGTACTTTCAATAACACGATTTAAATAACTATAATCTTCAGTGTAACCAAAGTTATCAATAATATCATAATTATTCATTAAAACCACCCGAATCCTATGTAATGAAAGAATAAATAACTAATTCCTAATAGCAAAACAATTGCTATTATACCATAAAATAAATTATTATCTAAAAATTTTGGCATATGTTTCTTAATGCTAACTAATCCAGTATAAATTAAGTAACCTAGTAAGCCTCCAATAACGTTTAAAATAATGTCATCAATATCAAACGCACGGCCAATTTTTAATTGAACATATTCAATAATAAAACTAGACATTGCAGATATCATAAAAATATACATAATGTTTTTTAGTTTGCAATGACGCGATACAAATAAACCAAAAGGAATAAAAATAACAATATTACCTAAAACATTTAGAACAAATAAGTTACTCATAAATGGATATCTGGTTATTTCTTTAAATGGTACTAAGTTAATTCCATAACTAATTGATTCCGTACTAGTTAATAATTCATATAACATTAATAAATAAACTAAGAAAATAAAATTTAATATTTCTTCATGAATAACAATTTTTTTATGATTGGTTAGTAAATATATCGTACGAATTAATACCACAATTGATAAAAATATCACTATTCTTGGCCAGGCATTTTCATATGCAGTACGAATTGTTTCTAAAAACATACTCATTCCTTCATTTCTATAATTTGATTAGCAATATTCTCTTCTACGCTTATAAATACCACTATATCCATTGTACTATCATTTAGTGATTTTTTCAAAACTTTTTGACTAATAATGTCATAATCTTTGTTCAAATTTATATCCAGTTTATTTTTTATAATTTGATCAGCTTTTGCTAATAATTCTGCTTCACTTAAGGTTCGCTTTTGATAAGTTATTTTATCTTCTCTAACTAGTTTAATATCTTTTATTTTTTTTATGATAGTGACATCATAAGTTTTAAATTGATGATTTAATAAATTATAATCACCATAATATAGATTGTATTTCTTTTTCTTACTAATGATTTTATCTTCTTCAATTCTTGGAATTTTTAAACTGATGGTATACCATACTTCGGCATACACTTTACCACTGGCACAAACTTGAGCCTTAACTTCATCGTTTAATAAAATATTTCCACTAATTAACAAATCCCCTTTTTTTACCAGATTATTTTGATTAACTAATAATTCTCCATGATTATATATCGCCCTCGTTATTAAGCCTTCTTTTTTAGCATATACATTACAATATTCATTATTTACTTTAGGATCATTTTTAATACGTTTAACTAAGGAAACTTGATAGGTCATTCCAATATTTTTAATTTCTAACCATTCAACATCAGCTTGATACTCAGTTAATAAATCATTTCTAATAGTGTTTAATTCTGAAAACCGTTTTTTAAAAGAAAATGGTTTAATATCATTATTCTTTAAACTAACTTTAATATTATTTTTTAATTCTAAATCATTAGTATTAATATCAATTCTTATAATAAGATTGGTTATTAAAAAATAACTAATTCCGAATAATGATAAAAGGATAATTATAAATATTTTATTCTTAATGGTCTTAATTAACCCTTTAACGGAGTAATCTTTAATAATTAATAATTCTATATTAGGGAAATAACTAGTTAGTTTATGGTAATCATTTTGATTAATTAAAAATATGTTATTCTTAATGCGTTTAATCTTAATGTGGTAATAATTAACTTTAGTAATAAATTCTAATTCACTAGTAATTACTTTAATTAAATATTTACTTTGATTCATAAATAACTTTAATAATCTTTCCACTGATTTTAGTAATATTTGTTAATTCTGAAACTACTAAGTTATTTCCATAGATATCAACTATATAACTATCATAATACCCTTTGATATTAGTATCAGAAACATTTATTAAGTTAAGGGGATGATTAATAATTATTTCCTTTTGATAAATATTAACTAAGGCTTCCACATCTTGTAAGGACTTTTTTATACCTTTGATTATTTGCAATTGTTATCACCTAATTAAGTATATTTAACAAGACATAAAAAAAGACTCAAACGAGTCTAATTAACGATTTTTGCGAGCAGCACGACGAGCATTACGAATCATTTCTTTTTTTGCTTCTCTTCTTCTTACTCCGGGTTTTTCATAATGTTTTCTTTTCTTTAATTCAGAAGGGACACCACTACGAGCAACTTTGACTTTAAAACGTTTTAAAGCGCCATCAATATTACCATTAGTTACTTCAACTTTTGTCATATATTTCCCTCCCTTCAAATCAACTATAATGTATTATAGCACTAACAATTATGATAATCAAGCAATTTTATGTTAGATCCTTACCTAAATACTTGATTTGAACCAATGATTTTTTATTAGTATTATATCCAATAGTTGGTTCTAAAATATAATTACGACTTAAATAAACACGATCCCCATTACCGCCATTAGCACTACTAGTAGCATCAGCACCTTTGGTTGTATAAATTGGATCAATATAAGCATTGTCTTCAAACATACGGATATAAGTTTGAGAACCAACATAGTATTGTAAAACTATTTGGGAATCAAAATACAATATAGCAGTTACTTTACCACCTTTACCACCGGTATAAGTACCAACATCAGAATCTTCCCCTTTACGAGAATAAACTGTTACTTGATAAAAGCCAGGACAACTTAATTTAACACTACCGCTAAGAGTACTAGTACTATAACTATTAGAGGCATCATTATCTTCCAATAAATTAAAAGTAAGTGATTTATTTAATATTAAATCATTAACTTTATAACTACATGATAAACTAGTATTTACATCTTGATTTTCAATAATATCTGATGATATACGAGCGTTTAAAATACGATCATTAGCAAAATTTTGTAATAGTAAAAACATAATAGCAATAAATACAACAAAAAAAGCATAAATCAAAGACATTGATATAAAACCATTAGCTTTCTTCATGTTATCACCCTTTATTCTATTTATATTTTACCAAATCATTTTAATTATTACCACAAAAAAAGTGAATTAAATCCACTTTGAAATGTATATTTTACGAGTTGTTTCTTCTTGATATTTAACAAAGATATGAATAATGCTATCAACTATTGCTTTTAATACATTATCACAAGTTTTTCTAATTCGAACCGCAAGTAGTTGAGTTTTCATATTTTTACGGAATAAATAATCATCAATGTAACGACTAACAACATAATCTAATTTAACTGCTTTCTTTAAATCATCTTCATTTTTAACATCAACTTTAAAAATAAAGTCACGATAAATGTTAATTAGTTTTTCAGAAATAAAATCATCTTCATAGTATTCGAAGTTAACGATTTTATGAAAATTACGACAGTATTTTAAAATAAGACGATTATTATTCATGTTTTTAACATCTCCATACTCTAATTAAAGTTTACTATACTTTATGATGAAAGTCAAAATAAAAGTTGCTAAAAAAATAAAAAAGTGCTTACGCACTTTTAAAATAATCGGAATATATCTAGTACTGTGATATATAGCATTAATGCTAAAAGAATAAAGAAACCAATCGTATGAATTGTATTCTCTAATTTTTGATTTACTGGGCTTCCTTTAATCTTTTCAATAATCATAAATAAGACATGACCACCATCAAATGCTGGGAATGGTAAAATATTAATAAATCCCACATTGATACTTAAGAAAGCCGTTAAATAAATAATATTGATGAACCCATATTTTAATGATTCCCCCACTACTTTATACATACCGACTGGTCCAGATAAAGCATTAATTGAAATCTTACGAGTAAATAAACCAAAGATAGTTAAGAACATAGTTTCATATAAAGATACAAATTTTAAGAAGGCATATTTGATACCATTAACAAAGCCATATTTTGGGGTATTTTTTACTTCGATTCCAAACTTATTTACTTTATTACCATCTTGATCTTTTTCAACCTTTGGAGTAATTTTAATAGTATGTTTTTTACCGTCTTTATCTTTTACTTTAAATACATATTCATTGTCTTTATCTTTAAATAATAAAACAATTTGAGCTTTATCCCAGTTTGTAATATGATAACCATTAATCTCGGTAATCGTATCACCTTTCTTTAAACCACTATCATAAGCGGGATAACCTTCAACTACATCATTAACTACCGGTTTAGTAATCGAACCACCAAAGAAGGTTCCAATTACAAATAGAATAATGATTGCTAAAATAAAGTTGTTAGTTACTCCAGCAACCATAATAATCAAGCGTTGAATCCACGGGCGATTACATAAATTACGGGATTTATCGACTTTTTTATCATCTTCATATACTTCTCCAGCCATCGCAACAAAGCCACCAATTGGGAAAGCACGAAGATTATAATTAATTCCGTCTTTGCCTTTATGAGTAAAAATAACTGGACCCATACCAATTGAAAATTCATAAATATGAACATTAAACAATTTAGCAAAGAAGAAATGACCAAACTCATGAACTAAAATAATTATTCCTAATATCAAAATTAGTAATAATATTCTAACTATTATCATGTTGTTCCTCCTTTTATTTAATCAATTCGAAAGTTGTTCCTTCTCTTGTATCTATTAATTTTATTCCTTTACTTAATAATTCATCACGAATTGCATCAGAAGTTGCATAATCTTTATTAGCTTTTGCTTCGTTACGTAAACGAATTTTTTCATTAATTTCATTAACTAATTCATCACTTACAGCATTATCTTCAACTTTTAATAAATCAAGTGATAACACTTTATCAAATTCTCCTACTAAATATTTTTTAGTAGCATCAGTTAAATCTTTATCTTTTAATACATCATAAAGAATTGTAATCATCATTGAAGTATTTAAATCATTTTCAATAGCTTCTTTAAATTTATTAATGTATTCTTCATAACCTTTAACTTCACCATCATCAGTTAAACTTCTAGTTTTATTTAATAATTTAGTATAGGCATTTCGAGCACCATCTAAAATATCAAATGAGAATGTTAAACTATTATGATAGTAAGAGTTTAAACATAAATAACGATAATCTAATGGGTTGTAACCTTTTTCTTGTAATAAAGATACGGTTAAGAATTCTCCTTTAGATTTACTCATCTTACCACTTTGATCATTTAAGAAACCTAAATGAACCCAATAATTACACCATTTATGACCTAAATAACTTTCAGATTGAGCAATCTCGTTAGTATGATGTGGGAAAATGGCATCTTCAGCACCACAATGGATATCTAAGTATTCACCTAAATATTTCATAGCAATACATGAACATTCAATATGCCATCCCGGATAACCACGACCAAATGGACTATCCCATTGCATTTCTTGATTATTAAATTTAGAATTTGTAAACCATAAACCAAAATCAAATGGGTTTTTCTTAGCATGGTCATTTTCAATATCTTCACGAACAGCCACTAATAAATCTTCTGGATTACGACCAGATAATTCATAATAGTTACTAAACTTAGAAGTATCAAAATAAATATTACCTTCACTACTATAAGCATAACCAGTTTCTAATAATTTAGAAATAACTTTAATATATTCGGCAATATTATCAGTTGCTGGTGAAACGGTTTCTGGCCATTTAATGTTTAACTTATCACAATCACTTTTAAAGGCATCAGTATAAAACTTAGCAATTTCATAAGCACTTTTATGTTCACGTTGTGATGCAACTAACATTTTATCTTCACCAGAATCGCCATCACCCACTAGATGTCCAACATCAGTGATATTCATAACACGATTAACCTTATAACCAATAAAGTTTAAAGCTTTTTCCAAAACATCCTCAGAAATATAAGTACGTAAATTACCAATATGAGCATAATGGTATACGGTTGGACCACAAGTATACATATTTATTATACCAGGATTATTTGGAATTATTTCTTCCTTTTTCTTAGTTAAGGTATTATATAAAATCATTATATTTCCTCCTTTTAAATAACAGAGAAGAATAAAACAAAGGCAATAACAACTAATATAATACTATCTAAACGATCAAGGACTCCACCATGACCTGGAATTACATTAGAAAAATCTTTGATTTCATTTTCTCGTTTAACAAGACTAAATATTAAATCTCCAATTTGACCAATAATACTTAATAATAAAGTTATTGGTATTATAAGATATAATTTAGCATTACCGATTAAATTAGCATAAAAAATAACGGCAATAACGGTAGCAAGTAAACTTCCACAAACACTACCTTCAATCGTCTTATTTGGTGATACTCTTGGAATTAACTTATGTTTACCAATAAGCATTCCAAAGAACATTGCAAAAGTATCTGTAATAATAGTAATTAAAACTAAATAAGTAAACATTAATCGACTATAACTAATAGTTAAAATTAAACAACTAAATCCTAAACTAATAAAGATAATACCACCAAATAACATTAAAGCATCCATTATTTTGTACTCTTTAATAAATAAGGTTGGACAGATACAAACTAGCGTTAATACTGCTAAAGCTTTATATGATAATCCAAAAATCAAGGAATTATTATAAGCTGAACTAACAACTAATAATAACGTTACTATTGCTCCAAATATTTTAATTAAAAATGGAACACTATTAAACGATTTTAAATTAATTAATTCACGATAAGCTTGTAAGCTTAATAAAACAATTCCAATATAAAGTGGAGTGCCTCCAATTATTAATAATGCTACTAGTATAATAATAGCAATAATACCACTAATTACTTTTTGCTTCATTGTTATTTCCTCCAAAACGACGATTTCTTTGATTAAAGCTTGCTAATGCAGCTTCAAGACAGTCTTCATTAAAATCTGGAAAATAGGTATTAGTAAAATACATTTCAGCATAAGCAAGTTGAAATAACATAAAGTTACTAATACGACATTCCCCACTAGTACGTATCATTAAATCAACTGGTGGTAGATCACTATATAGATAATTGTAAAAACTTGTTTCATCTAAATCATCAAGATTAAGTTTGTTATCTTTAAAATCAACTGCAACTTTTTTACAAGCATCAACAATTTCTTGAGATCCACCATAGTTAAGACAGATATTTAAAGTACCATTACTATTACTGTTCGTTGAGTTAGCACAATCTTCTAATACTTTTAAAACATCATTTCTTAAACGATCTTTACGTCCTGAAATAACTACTCTAATATTATTTTTATTAAAATCTTTAATTAACTTTGGTATCTCTCTTACTACCATATCCATTAAATATTTAACTTCTTCTTCACTACGTTTAAAATTTTCTGTAGAAAAAGCAAAAACACTTAAACATTTAACTCCTTTATTAAAAATAAATTTACTAATTTTCTTTAAATTTTCAAGTCCGGCTTGATGTCCTTTCAATGAAGGAAGCCCTTTTTCTTTTGCCCATCTTCGATTGCCATCCATTATGATCGCAATGTGGGTGGGAATTACTACATCATTCATATCTAAGCTCCTCATTCATAAGTATATAACTTTATGGGTTAAAAAACAATGATATTTAAGTAACTTTGACATAAAAAAGTGCTATTACAAATAGCACTTTTATAATTAACAATAATTCTTTTTAGTCATTCTACGAACTGCACTACCAGCATATTGGCCTAATAATACTACTAAACTAAAACCACGAACTACCGCATTAATTAATGATGCTGAAACAGCGCCACCACGAACATTTAATAACTCTTCTCTTGTCATTATTTATTACATTTTAGTTTTCTGGTAAACCCATCAACAAATCCGATTGCAAACGCAACAAGACCAGCAGTAGCAATTCCAATAATACCCCACTTGGTGATTCCACCAGTTGTGTTTAAAAGCTCTTCATTTGTTAACATTTAAAAACTATCCTTTCTATTATATTTGTAACAATTTAAAAAGATTAACTTTACTATAATATTTAATTTCAATATAACCTTCTAAATCATTGGCTATTCGATATTTATACCCGTCTTTAACCTTACTCTTTTTAACAACCTTAACATTAGCAAATTCTTTAATATTAGCTTTTAAAACAAATTCTTGATTATTTACTAAGACATGTTCTTTATGAATAATTATTATCCTTTTATTAATTACTAATATATTAAGGGCCATAAAAATAATTGTAATTAATATAAGATATATAATATGGGGAGCTTTAAGTCTTCGTAAATGATAAATACTTGCTACCTTAACCTTCATTTAAATAAACCACCTTATCAAATAAATTGTCTAATTGACGATGCGATATATATATTAAAATACGGTTATTTAAATAAGTTTTTAGATTATTAAGAATTTGCTTTTCTAAATTAATATTTAATTCTGATAATGCTTCATCCAGTATTAGAATATCTGGATATTTTAGAAGAATACGTGCTAATAAAATGCGTTGGCGTTCCCCACCACTTAAATTCTTACCACCTTCATAAAGCATTGTTTGATAACGAAGAGGTTTATTATTTAATATTTCATCGATATGACAGATTTCACAAACCCTTTTAAATTCCAAATCGCTTACGCTACGATGCATCACAATATTATTATAAATAGTATCAGAAAATAATCCTTCCTTCTGACCTAGATATCCAATATTACTTCTAATTATATTTAAATCAATATCTTTAATATTTTGATTATTAATTAGAATATCTCCATCATAATTATCATTTAAACGATATAATGCTTTGCATAAACTACTTTTACCGCTACCACTCTTACCTTTAATTAATACCTTACTATCTTTTTTTAGATTAAAGCTAACATGATCAATCACTTTATTAATTCCATCATAAGTAATCGCCACGTTTCTAAAACTAATATCACCATAATCTAAAAGATTAGCTTGATTAGTAAAAGATTCATCTTTGATTTGAAAAAACTCACTTAGTTTTTGATAAGAACTGTTAATATAACTAATCTTTGGTAAAGCATCAATATAACTTTTAATTGGTTCTTTAAAATAAACAACAATCATGTTAAAAGTTATCAGATTAATAAACGATAATTGTTGCTGATAAATTAGATAAATACCTAATACATTAATCAAGAATAATCCAAATTCATGAATAACATTTTTGATTAGCGTTATCTTGTGAAGATTTAATTCAAACTTGAAATTGGCATAGATCATCTTTGAATTTAGTTTGGCGTTTTCATAATAATTTTTTTCTTCTAAATGAAGATATTTGAGGGAGTCAAGATTCTCGACATTTTCAATTAAATTTGAATTAAACTCAGTTTCACAAGTTAAAACTTCATCGATTGCTTTTTTAATGTATTTATTTACTATTAAACTAAATAATAAATAAAAGATAATCATTAACACTAATAAAAACATTAATCGCCAGTTAATGATAAATAGCACGATGCCGGTAAATATAACGGTTATCATATCTAACAACAAATTAACAACATAATCCGTTAATAACGTTTTATAATTATTTAATTCATTAAGCCGGGTTAGGATTTCGCCTGGGTTACGGGATTTAATCGAATACGAAGGTAAATAAAAGATGTGTTTAATAAAAGTATCTTTGATAAAGGCATCAACGTTTTTACTAAGAAAGCTCAAATAATAATCTTTATAAAAAGAAAAAAACATAATTAAAAACAATAAACCACTATAAAAAATTGCTAATTTAATAAGTTGAGGCATATTTATGATTATATTATCATTAAGCATTGTCTTAAAAAACAATGAGTACAAAATAGTTAATAATGAAATTATAAAGGTAACAGTAATTAATTTTATTAATAAGTTTTTTTCTTCAATAATCAAATCAACAATAACCTTAAATAAAGATTTTTTAGGTTCGAATACTTTTAGCTTACTTACCGGATGCAACACCAACACTTTACCAGTAAAAATATCTGCAAATTCATTTCTACGTTTTTTTACATTACCAACTTGGGGATCCATTAAATAAACATAATTATTATCTAACTTTTCAATTACCATAAAATGCTCATAACTATTATTAATAACTGTATGACATATTACTGGTAATGGTAAATCATTAAGTTCATCAATTAAAACCTTCTTACCATATCCATCAAGGCCATATTTCTTAGCAGCATTTAATAAATGATACATATCCGTTCCACCACAATCCGTATAAGTATCGTATCTTAAAACTTCTAATGGAACATCACCATGATAATAATTTAGAATAGCTTTTAATGAACAAATACCACAATCATAGATATCATTTTGAATTACTTTTTTCATCCTTTAATTTTCCCTTCTACTATTATATTATCGGTTGACCCCCTCTTTTCCTTTTTTTTAGGAATATTTTTTTTAAAAAAGCATAATTTTTGGTAAAAGCATCAAATTAAAGGAGAATGTTATGATCAAAAAACAAAATCTATGGTTTATCACCCTATTTAGTTTAATTCTAGTATTAAGTGTTTATTATCTAACCATGAAAGATACTAAATTTGAAGATTTAACCATCTTAAAAGAAACCGAAAAGCCCACAATTAATACTGTAGAAAATAGTTATTTAGTATCGCTTCGTGTTACTGATGATGAAAAATTATTAAAAACGATGGAAGATTTACAAACTACTATTAATAATTCTGAAGCTAGTGTTTTAGAAAAAAATGAAGCTTATGAAACTTTAAAAGAGTTAAATCTAAATAAAGGTAAAGAAATGGAATTAGAAAAACTTATTAAAGAAAAGTTTAATTTAAATAGTTATGTTAAAATTGTTGGTGACAAAATAAACATCACCGTTGCTAGTGATGAACATAGTAAAGAATTAGCTAATAATATTATTAATGAGGTTCAAAATAAATATGAAGTTCAAAAATACATAACCGTTAAATTTAAAAAATAGCACCAATCATTTAAGCCTTACATAAATTATATTAGAAAGTGAGGCTTTTTCATGCATAGTAGCATTCTATCAAAACGCGAATTAGAAATATTTACGGAATTAATTCAAAATAAAACTACCAAAGAAATTGGTAATAAGTTAAACATCAGTGAAAAAACCGTAAGAAATCATATATCAAATGTAATGCAAAAACTAGGTGTTAAAGGACGCGCTAACGCAGTAGTAGAATTAATTAAATTAGGGGAATTAACCATATAAAAAAATAATTACCAATTGGTAATTATTTTTCATATACAATTTTATATGGATTATTAATCGTTCCAGATCCAATTGCAAAAACATCTTTATTTAAATTAATAACCGGGTAGATTGCTAATTCATTATCACTAGTAGTTTCATAGTTTAACTCACCATTTTTAATAGTTACAATATTAGGAAAACTACCAAGTCTTTGATAAGCATAAGTGCTAGTATAGTATTCCGTATTATCACGTTTTAAGAAGTTCTCAGCACCATTAATCATGGCATAATCAAAAGCACTTAATAACCCAATCTTTTTCACATATGGATTATTATATTCTTCAACAATATTATTATTTACTAAATTATTATAATTATTAAAGTAAGCTGTATCATTAATCGTGTTATAAATACTTACATCACTATAATAATTATTATTTTCAATAATGCTATCAAAGCTTTGATAATTAGCTTGATAGTACTCTGCTAAGAAAGTATTAATATTGGAACTATTATAATCTAAAAAAGCAACATAATTATTATTTAAAAACACGCTATTACCAATACTTTCAGTCGTAATTAAACGAATAGTATTATCGCTATTGATTTTAATAATTTGGAACATTATGTCATTAATTAAAACATAGTTATCATTAGAACTTCCACTGAAGTAATAACTGTCACCAAGACTACTGCTGTTCTTTACTATATTAGTACTATTACTAAAGATTAAGTCACGTAATAAATTGATATAATCTTTTTCATAACCCACTTTAAGTTGCATATCAATATTACTTGCATTATTAATAAATAAATCATAACCAATTGATTCCCCTGGTTTAATTACAATATTATTACCAATGATGACATCACTAGCTTTAATTGGTTGATAATCTACATTATTAGTATTATTACTACTCTTTAATGAATAATTTAAATTATCAGTAATGTTATTAATATTCTCTAAACTAATAAAATAATTAGTATCTTTATTACTAACATTGGTTACCGAAAAATGAACTTTGATGGTTCCAGAACCACGTACATGGTTACCAGTTAGATAGTTAATTGATAGATTTTCATCTACTAAAACAATACTGTCACCCAATTCTTGAACATGTAAAAATTTTTGATAACGCACTTCAATAAAAGTTGCACACGCAATTAGAACGGCTAATACAAATAATGTTATTTGATATTTTGTCTTCATATCAACCATTCCTTCCTATCTTAAGTATAAGAAATAAATAAAAAATAGTCAAAAAACTTTGACTATTTTGGCATTTTATTTGACATATTTTTTAAATTTTTTAAATTCTGAAGCATTTTCTAAATCAAGAGTTTCTAATTCTTTAACTAATGATTTTTCTTTACTACTTAGTTTATTAGGAATAATAACATTGTAGATAATGTACATATCACCTTTACGAGAGGTATTAGGAATCACAACTCCCTTACCTTTAATTCGAACCTTAGTACCGTTTTGGGTACCAGGGGCAACATCAACTTCAATATTATTATAAATAGTTGGAACAATCTTCTTACAACCTAAAATGGCTTCAGTGATAGTTAATGGAACCTCTAGATAAATGTCTTCTTCTTGTCTTACAAATAATTCATGTGGCTTAACATTAAATTCTAAATAAATATCGCCATTTGGTCCACCATTCTTACCAGCAGCACCTTTACCACTAATACGAAGTTGATAACCAGTATCTACTCCAGCTGGAACTGTTACTACAATTTCTTTATTTTCTTTAATTAAACCAGTACCATGACAATCAGAACAAGTTTCTTTAAATACTTTACCAGTTCCCATACAATCACGACATACAGATTGGGTTTGGTATACACCAAATAAAGAACGTTGTTCGATAATAATACGACCCGTACCACCACATGTTTTACATGTTATAGGATCAAAACCACCAGCGCCATTACACTTCTTACAAGTTTCATTCAAACTTAATGTAATACTTTTCTTGCAACCTGCAATAGCTTCCTCAAAATCTAGGTTAATACGAACTAAAGTATCTTCACCACGACTTGAACGAGATGAACTACGACTGCTACTGCCAAATGGATTACCACCAAAGAAATCTCTAAAAATACTTTCAAGATCAATATCTTCTGTAGAGAATCCACTAAATCCACCGGCACCACCATAACCGCCACCAGATGCTCCATCGAAAGCCGCATGACCAAATTGATCATATTGCTTACGTTTATTAGCGTCACTTAAAACGGCATAAGCCTCTCCAACTTCCTTAAACTTTTTTTCATCACCGGTACTCTTATTATCCGGATGATATTTTTTAGCTAATTTACGAAAAGCACTTTTTATTTCATCATCGCTAGCAGTTTTAGAAACTCCTAACGTTTCATAGTAATCTTTCTTATCACTTGCCATGTTTTACTTCCTTTCATCAATTAACTTTGATAAATCATTAACAACTTCATCAAAATAATCAATTGCATTTTGATAGAAATCATCATTAGTTAAATCAAAACCTAAAACTTGGTATGTTTCTAAAACCGTAGTATCACTACCACATTTTAAGAATTTTAAATACTTATCTAACATTTCCTTATTGCCAGCAATAATCTCTTTAGAAATATTTAATGCTGCTAAAACGGAAAAGGCATAACTAAATAAGTAATAATTATTAAAGTAGTGACTACGATTAATCCATGTATATTTAGAATACTTATCTTGTTTAACTACATTACCATAGTATTTCTTATGACTCTTATTACACATTTTATTCATATAATCAGCAGTAATTGCATTACCTTTTTTAACATGATTATAAAAATTAACTTCAAGTGTTCCTTCTCGAACGGCTCCAAATAAATTAGATAATACCAAATTTATTAAATTATTAATCCCCGTAATTTTTTCTTCAAGATTAGAACCATTATTTAAAACATAATGCGATAATAAACATTCATTAGTTAATGAAGCAATTTCACACACTAATGTTGATGGTTCACGATAAGGCATTGGGTTATTATCATTAATATATCTAAAATTAACAGCATGTCCACCTTCATGAGCAATAGTAGTTACGGATTCAAAATCACCATTAAAGCTCATTAGAATACGACTATTGGTATCAAATGTTGACATAGAATAACCACCAGATTTTTTACCAGGATATCCCATATAATCAATACAACGTTTATCAAAAAGAGCTTTAAATTGCTTAATATATTCATCACCTAATGGTTTCAACGCTTTTAAAAGTAATTCTTGAGTTTCTTCAACAGTATATTCTTTATCACTCTTACTAATTTCTAAATATAAATCAGATGCTTTTAATTCATTAAGTTTTAAAGCGGTTTTAAAAACCTGATAATAGTTTTGAAGCGAACTAGTACGAGCTTCAACATTTTTAATTAAGATATTATATAAATCTTTTGGTAATTCTAAACCAAATAACACTTCATCTAAAACATCTTCATAATGATGTAATCTAGCATTAGTTAAAGATGTTTTAACATACCCGTTTAGAATGCTAGCAGCAGATACGTCATATTCACCCATTTTAGATAATATTTTTTTACGAACTGCTTTACGAATCTTTTCATCAGGATTACGTAGTAAATAACGGAAATTAGTTTGAGTTACTTGAACCTTCTCACCATCAATATTAACTGTTCCATAATTATGTTCTGAGTTAACCATTTCGGAACTCATATCTTCATAATTGTTGGTAGCATTAATTAACTCACTAATAATTGCCTCTTCTTTTTCTGGCAATATGTGTTTTTTAAAACGATATACTTCATTAATAAGTTTATGATAATCTTTTAACAATTCATTGTTAATAATTGCCTCGTATTCAGAATCAGAAAATGCTAATATTTCTGGTGAAAAGAAACTAGTAGCGATATCAGCTGCACTCATTAAATTATCCGCTTTTTGTTTAGCCGCAATACTCTTGCTATTACCTAATTCTTGATCATTAATAATATAAGTATATACCGCTAGACGGTATAACAATGCAACCATCGTAAATTCTTGATCAAGGAATTCTTTTAATACTTCTGGATTTTTTAGCTTTCCTTTATATTGGTTTAATTCTTTAATCATTGACGAACATTTTTGATAACTAGTATCAAAATCTTTTTCATCTTTAAAGAATTCCGTTAAATCCCATTTATATTTTTCTTCTACTTCCCCACGTGAATTATATTTTTTCATAACAGTCCTTACTAACTAAAAGTAAGGTCCTAGGATTGCTAGAACCTTTTTAGTACTTTATTTTATTTTTCTTCGTATGAAGCTTCTTCAACACCATCGTCTTTAGATGCTTCTTTAGTTTCAGTAGCTTCAGCATTATTTGCTTGATTTGCTTTAGCAGCTTCTTCATAAACTTTAGTAGCCATTGCCATTGCAGTTTCTTTTAATTTTTCAGTCTTAGCTTTGATGTCATCAACATCATCACCTTCTAAGGCTTTTTTAAGATCAGCAATTTCCTCTTCAGCTTTCTTCTTATCATCTTCTGCAACTTTATCACCTAAATCTTTAATAGATTTTTCAGTTTGGAAGATCATTGAGTCAGCTTCATTTCGAGCATCTGCTTCGTTTTTACGTTTTTCATCAGCTTCTTTATTAGCTTCAGCTTCTTTAACCATTTTATCAATTTCATCATCTGATAAGTTAGATGAATTACTAATTGTAATTGATTGTTCTTTACCAGTACCTAAATCTTTAGC
>JAEEKO010000015.1 GCA_016282415.1 Caryophanales bacterium
ATATAATACTCTTTAAATTCCATATAATCACCCTTGAATTTATTATACATTATGTTAAGTAATAATTAAATAAATCTTTATGTTTATTTAGATACATGATATATTTATTATGGTGAAGTTAGATGAAAAAAGTTGTAATTATTACAGTTGTTATATTATTAATTGTTGGAGGTATTGGTACTGGTTGTTATTTTTATAAAAAGCATCATAAAAAAACAAGTAGTACTACTTACTATCATACCTTAACATATCAAACGTTTAAAAAGATGGTTGATGATAAAAAAACATTCATTTTAGTCATTCATCAAACTGGTTGTTCACATTGTGCTAATTACTTACCGATTGTTGAAAGTATTAGTAATGAATTTAAATTAGATGTTTATAATATTAATACTGCTAATTTTAACGAAGAAGATCGTTATAAGTTTAATGGTACTGTTCATTATTCGGGAACTCCTACTACGATATTCTTCTTTGATGGAGTTGAAAAAACTCCACTTAATCGAATTGTTGGTGAAGCTAGTAAAGCTACTACAGTAGAAAGGTATAAATCTCTAGGATTTATAAGTGAATAAAAATGGGTAAATTATTAGAATGGCTTAAATATTTCACATTATTGTTAATAATCTTCTTTGTATATTATTTTTTACAATCACTACTTTTATTACCAATAATGGATAAATTAACTAACCTACCTTACTTTGTTAAAAGTATTGTTCTATTAGGTAGTGAATTAGTGGTATTTGTTGTACTAGTATTATTAAATCTTAAACTAATAGTTAATGACTTTAAAGATTTTATTAAAAACATTAAAAAGTATCTTCCAAAAGGGTTCTTATGTTGGCTTATTGGTTTTGTTGGAATGGGCTTAATGAATGTCATTATTACTTTTACCATAAGTGGCGATGTTGCTCAAAACGAAGCTTTAAATCGTGAAATAATTACGAAGATGCCACTATATGCCATCCCGGTTATTGCTTTTATAGGACCAATGATTGAAGAAATGGTATTTAGATTAAGTTTTAGAAAAGTTATTCCTAATAAAGCGTTATTTATAATTGTTACTTCATTAATCTTTGCTAGCATTCATATGACAGCATCATTTAATTCATTTAATGAAATATTTATGAATATTCCGGAGTTACTTCATTTCTTCCCATATCTTTCATTAGCACTTGCTTTTGGATTTGCATATCGTGAAACTGATAATATTTTCACTACAATGGTATTACATATGTTCCATAACACATATTGTTTAGTAATTATTATAATGGGGTTATTAGTATGAAAAAGAAGTTAATTATTGCTGCTGTTATTATTGTTTTATTAATTACTGGGGTTATTCTTTATAGTCATTTTGTTGGTACCAAAGGATTAATAGTAAAAGAATCTAAAATCGTTAATAAAAAATTACCAGAAAGTTTTAATGGTTTTAAAGTAGTTCATTTTAGTGATCTTCATTATGGTTCTACCATAAACGAAAAGGAACTAAAAAAGATTGTTAAAGAAATAAATAAATATCATCCTGATATTGTTGTATTTACTGGAGACTTATTAAGTGATAAAAAAATTAAAACCGAAAAAGTTATTGGAGAATTAAATAAGATTGAAGCTAGTAGCGGAATTTATTACGTTAGTGGTAAAAACGATAGCGATAAAACTAGTATGATATTAAATAAAACTAATTTTATTAATATGGATAATACTAGTAAATTAATTTATTATAAAGGTTCTACTCCTATTAACATTATTGGTTATGGTAAAGAAGTAACGAATGATAGTGAATACTTTTCTATTCTATTAACCCATAATCCAGACCATCATAGTAAGATTAGTAATGATTTAACATTAGCTGGAATGACTCATGGTAATCAAATTAATTTACCATTAATTAATAAAATAATTGATGTTGATGGTGCTGATTATGATGATAATTATTATCAATATAAAAACCATGATTTATATATTTCTAATGGTCTTGGAACAACCAAGTATCAATTTAGATTATTTAGTCATCCAAGTATTAATGTTTATCGTTTATATAACAATTAAAAAAGCATACGATGTATGCTTTTTTATATGTCTAAACTACTGTTCCCTGTTTTATAATCAATCTTAATACTTGGTTGAACATTATAAACATAAACATTGAATTCTAATTTACCCTTATCTTCAATTGAATATGCTTCCATAATAACCCCACTGGCAACCAAGTTGTCACCTTCAAATACTGGAGTTACACGATATAAAACATGGTTATCCGTTTCACGAATATAGTAAGCTATTTTGTTTTCAAATTCTAACATACCAACTGTATTCATGTAACGTGTACAAGTAATTAAATTTTTAGGATTAGCGTTTTCACCAGTAAGTTGATAACCAATTAAATGACAACGATTATATAAGTATTTGCCATCAACAATATCATATTTTACAGTATGCCATCCGGTTGGTTTAACTTTACCAATACTTTCACGATCCTTAGTTGGCATAGTATCTAAACTAACTAAGGCAAAGGCTGGACCACAACGTTTTAAATCATCTAAATCACTATACTCTTCTAACTCGGTAATCGCCTTTTCTTTGTCCGTAAAAGTTGCTTTATTATCATTTAATACAACATATGGATTACTAGTATATTTTGGAATACTATTAATATCGTAAGAAATATTGTTTTTATGATCAACAGCTTTTTTGACATACTTATGAGCATAATGATTGAAGTTAGTATAAACTTCAAATACCAATAGAGTTAATAAAAATAAGAATATAGTTATTTTAGTATCTAATTGTTTTCTTTTTCTACGTCTTCCCATAATTACCTCTAAAAAGAAAAGATATCTAATCGATATCCTTATTCATCTTCTTCATCACGATGTCTTAAGAATGATGGAATATCTATATCATCATCTAAGTCATCATCTAGAATTCTTGATTTTATCATATCGTCTGGTTCTTCCACACGATTTGCTTCTCTTGATTTATCAAATCCAGTTGCAATAACCGTAACAATTACTTCATCAGTTAAGTTTTCATTAATTACCGCACCAAAGATTGTATTAATATCAGTCTTAGCAGCAGCTCTTACTACTTCAGCAGCATTATCAGCTTCAATTAATGTTAATGATCTACCACCAGTAATATTAATGATTGCATCAGTAGCACCATCA
>JAEEKO010000016.1 GCA_016282415.1 Caryophanales bacterium
GTAAGTTATTACAAATTGAAGAAAGTAAGAACAGGGAATTCTTAGATAGTTTCAGTGATAGTTCCATGATTAACTTTGGAAGTCAGATTAGAACTTATACTTTAGAACCATTCCAATTAGTTAAAGACCATCGTACTAATTTTGAGATTACTGATGCTTTTAAAGTCCTTGATGGTGATATATTGGAAATGCTTGAAAATAATTTAACTATCGAATAAAATAGACTATTACAAGAAGGAGGTGTTTTATGAATATTAACACGGATTATTTAAAGAAAAATGATGTTATTGTTGTTGCTACTAGTGGCGGACCTGATTCCATGTTTTTATTAGATTATTTAAAGAATGATCCAAGAAACTTTAAATTAATCTGTGCTCATGTTAATCATAAAATGCGCCCCGAAAGTGATCAAGAATACATTGAAGTAGAAAAATATTGTAAAAATAATAATATTATTTTTGAAGGTTATGAAATTTTAGAATACCATAGTGATAATTTCCATAATGAAGCAAGAGTTATTCGTTATGATTTCTTTAAGAGTTTAGTTAAAAAGTATCATGCTGGTTATTTGGCAACGGCACATCATGGTGATGACTTAATGGAAACTATTTTAATGCGTATTGCGCGTGGTAGTAATTTAAGCGGTTATGCCGGTTTTAAGGAATTAGTTTCGAAGGATAATTATATTTGTATTCGTCCTTTAATTCATTTAACTAAGGATGAAATCAAAAATTATATGGATGCTCATAACCTTTGGTATGCTACGGATAATTCTAATAGCGAAGATCATTATACGAGAAATCGTTATCGTCATCATGTATTACCATTTCTAAAAAGTGAAGATTCTAATATTCATGAAAAATATTTTAAATATAGCCAAGAGTTATTAAAAAATAATGATTATATTGAACGCCAAGTAAAAAATATTAGTAAAAAAGCTTATGTTGATAATAAAATTATTATTGATGAATATCTAATTTTAGAAGAATTTGTAGAAAGACGTTTAATTAGTAATCTATTACATACAATATATGGTGATGATTTATTTTTAATTAACGATGTCCATATTGATTTAATTGATAAATTAATTAAATCTAAAAAAGCTAATGGTATGGTTAATTTACCAAATAACTATTTAGGGGTTAAAAGTTATAATACTTTTGAAATTATGGTTAATAACTCGGAAGCTATTAACAATAGTAATTATGAATTTAATGATTACTTAGTGATGGGTGATTATGAATTTAGTAAAGTGGATAATATCACTGATAATAGTAACTATATTATTCGCTTAGATAGTAAAGAAATCACTTTACCACTTTATTTCCGTTATCGCCATGATGGGGATAAAATGAAAGTTAAAAACTTAAGTGGTAGTAAAAAAATTAAAGATATTTTAATTGATGCTAAAGTACCAATGAGTCAAAGAGACTTAATTCCAATTCTGGTTGATAGTAAAGATCAAATTATTTGGTTACCAGGTGTTAAAAAGTCACAATTTGATAAAGACAAAAAGGATTTTTGTGATATAATTATTAAGTGTGAAAGGAAATAAAAAATGAAAAAGAAAAACATATTTAAAACAATTTTTCCTTATTTACTATTAATTTTAGTAGCTGTAGGATGTATGTATTTTTTAGAATATAAAAAATACAAGGTTAATAAATTAACTACTGGTGATTTTATTAGTGCATTAAATGCTGAAAAGATTACTGAATTAACTATTACTCCTAAAAGTAGTGATAGTGTTTACTACTTAGAAGGTAAATTAGATGGTTATGGTAAGTATGAAACATTTAAAACTAAAGTTGTTGAATCAAATATTACATTAGTTAATGAATATGCTAATTCTCATGACTTAGATTTATATGATACTAACAAAGATCCAGGAAATAGTTCATTATTATTAATTATTATTAATGTTGCTCCAATCTTAATTATCTGTGTTGCATCATACTTTTTATTCACTAGACTTGCTAGTGGTAATAATAAATCAATGGATTTTGGAAGAAGTAGAGCTCGATTATCTGAGGATGGTGGCAAAACAAGATTTAGTGATGTTGCTGGATTAAGTGAAGAAAAAGAAGAAGTTAGTGAATTAATTGATTTCTTAAAGAATCCTAAGAAGTTCCAAAAATTAGGAGCAAGAATTCCTAAAGGCGTATTACTTGTAGGTCCTCCAGGAACTGGTAAAACATTACTTGCTAAAGCGGTTGCTGGTGAAGCTAACGTTCCATTCTTCTTTATTAGTGGTTCTGATTTTGTAGAATTATTCGTTGGTGTTGGAGCTAGCCGTGTTCGTGATATGTTTAAACAAGCTAAACAATGTGCGCCATGCTTAATCTTTATTGATGAAATTGATGCAGTTGGCCGTCAAAGAGGTACTGGTTTAGGTGGTGGCCACGATGAACGTGAACAAACATTAAACCAATTATTAACGGAAATGGATGGCTTTGGTGCTAATGAAGGTATTATCATTATTGCGGCTACAAACCGTCCAGATGTACTTGACCCTGCGTTATTAAGACCAGGAAGATTTGACCGCCAAGTTACAGTTAATTTACCTGATTCTAAAGCTCGTGAAGAAATTTTACAAGTACATGCTCGTGATAAAAAATTTGCTAGTGATGTAAGCTTAACCAATTTAAGTTTAAGAACACCAGGATTTAGTGGTGCTGATCTAGAAAACTTACTTAATGAAGCAGCATTACTTGCAGTAAGACGTAATAAGAATGTTATTACTATGGATGAAATAGATGAAGCTACTGACCGTGTAATTATGGGACCTGCTAAACCAAGTCGTAAATTTACGGATAAAGAAAAACGTTTAGTAGCAATCCATGAATCTGGCCATGCGGTTATTGGATTAAAATTACAAGATGCTAATGAAGTTCATAAAATTACAATTATTCCACGTGGTATGGCTGGTGGATATACTATGATGCTTCCAAAAGAAGAAAAAATAGCTATTGCTACTAAGAAAGAATTACTAGATTCAATTACAGGTTTACTTGGTGGACGTGTTGCTGAAGAAATGTTCTTAAACGAAATTACTACCGGAGCATCTGATGACTTTAAAAAAGCTACTAATATTGCTCGTAGTATGGTAACTGAGTATGGTATGAGTGATTTAGGACCAATGCAATTAGAACAAAGAAGTGAAAATGTCTTCTTAGGAAGAGATTATACTTCACATAAAAACTTCTCTGATCAAGTTGCGCTAGAAATTGATCAAGAAGTAAGAAAAATAATTGATGAATGTTATAAAAATGCTGTTAAGATTATTGGTGATAATAAAGATCTAATTAATCTATTAGCAGATGCATTAATGGTTCGTGAAACATTAACTCGTGAACAAATTATTAAAATTGTTGAAACTGGTAAAAATGATGAAGAAACCATTAATACCGAATTAACATTAAAAGAAAAAGCTAAATCTTTAAAAATCAAAGGTTATACTAAAATGACTGATGATGAATTAAAAGAAGCAATTAAAAATAAAGAAATCAAGGATAAGTAATCCTTGGTTTTTTATTGCAATAAAAAGTTACTTATGTTACTATAATAATAGGGTGATAATATGATATGTCCAAAATGTAAGAGTATTAATGTAAGAGAGGAAAAACATCATCACGTGGTTAATCTTAAAAACCATATTATTGAGTTTGATGCACCACGTATGATTTGTCATGATTGTAAAAATATTGTGCCAGAAAAAGAATTAGATTTTAATGCCGAAATCATACAAAATGATTTATATAGTGCTAAATATGGTATTCCGAAAGAGGATATTGTTTTAATGCGCAAAAAATTAAATTTATCCCAAGAGTTATTTGCAAGAATTATTGGTTGTGCTAAAAAAACTTTAGTTAGTTATGAAGTTGGTTATTCTATTCCTAATGATATCTATATGGGAGTATTAAAACTAATTAGAGCAGATAATAAAATGATTTTAGAAATACTAAATGCGAATAAAGATGGTTATACTAAAGAAGAATACAACAAAATATTAAATCGTATTAATCTGAAAGATTCTAAATCAATTGTTAGTAATGAAGAATTAATCAATAATATGATTCTATATTTTGCAGAAAATGGTGTTAGTAAAACTAAAGTTATGTGTTTATTATTCTTATCAGAATATGAATACTTTAAGAAATATCATAAATTATTAACAAATTTAGATTATATTAATAATGCTAATTACTTAAATATCTTTACTTTTGAAGATATCGTAATTAATTTAATTAATAATCGTAAGTTATCATTAATATATGATGTTAGTTTGAATAAAGAAATGTGTTATATCAAATCAAATGAAGTAATTGATATGACAGCCTTTGATCCTAATGTGTTTGCAATAATTGAAGATATTAAGAAAAATCATAAATTATTAAGTGTTGAACAAACTTTAAAAACGGTTAAAAACAACGAAGTGTTTAAAAATAGTAATAATAAAATAACATTCTAGGAGGAGATAATATGGCTAATAATAAGCGAAAGAAAACTATTAGTAAAAAAGTATCTTTTGATTATAAATATATATTATTAGTACTACTATTGTCTTTATTTATTCCTAGTTTCTATAAGGTGAATAAAAAGGTAACAGAAAAAGTACAAGATATTATTGAAGAGGTTATTTATATCCCATCATCTCCAGTAATTGAAGCTACTAATGAAGGATGGACTACAGAAAACGTTATTAAAATAAAGAAAGATGCTGCATCAAGACATGGCATTAGTTATTATGAATATTGTATTAGGGAAGATGAAGACTTTTCAAAATGTGAATGGAATCGTACTGATACTAAAAATATAGTGGTTAGTAAAACTGGTGTTTACAACATTGTATTTAGAGCAGTAAATAGTAAAGATAAACATTCTAAGTTAAGTAATACCATCAAAGTATATATTGATAATGAAGCACCAGTGATTGATGCTAGTAGTTTGAAACTAAAAATATATGATACTAAAATTGATATTAGTATTAAAGCTACTGACGAAAACAGTGGTGTTGGAGTAATAAGTTATAGTTTTGATAATGAAAATTATCAATTATTAGATCCTATTAATGGAATTACCGGTTTAAAACCTAATACTGATTATGATTTATATATTCGTGTATCTGATCAACTAGGTAATTCTAAAACTATTAAAACTACTATTAAAACTACTAAAAGAGGAGCATTACCAATTGATCAAAATGGTAATGCTATTGGTGATGAAGAAGAACCAACTATTCCTGAAGAAATAGATGACTTTATTCCACAAATAAGTCTAGGAGATGTTCCAACTAGTATGGAATATGGGGAAAGTTATGTTTTACCAACCGATTATCGTTTTGGTAAGAGTGGTGGAACCGTAACATGTAGTGTTAATGGCTCAGTAATTGATAATACCGCGGATTTAAAAATTGGTACCCAAAATATTATATGTGAAGCTAAAGGAAATAATGGATTAACTACAATTGTTGAAAAAGAAGTAACTGTTAATTATATAACAGCAGAAGATGAAGCTTGGGATGGTTACGTATTATTAAATCTATATTATCCAGTAAATTCTACTAATAGAATGTGGCGTTTAAATAACACCAACGTAGTTCGTGATGGTTCAAATAACTCCGAATGGGTTGATTATACCGGACCAATCACAATTCGTGTTGAGGATATTTCTAACATTTATATAAAATATACTTTAAATGATCAAGAAATGATTGATACTAGAGGTGATGCTTTAGTAGATATTCGTCCTGATTCATTTAATGTTTATAGTTTTAATAATACGAAAGTTGAAATTGTCTATGACGATAATGCTAAAACTAAGGAATATAGCATTAATGGTGGTGAATGGATAACTTATACCGCACCATTCTATGTTGGACCTAATACTATTATTGAAGCAAGAGTAACTAAAGATATTAACACTTATGATAAAACCGGTGATTTAATTCATACTAAAACCGTCACTAAATTAGATAGTGTTTATATTAAAGAGAAAGCTTGGTCAACTAATCAAATATTTGGTAAAGTTGATATCAATATTCAAACTAGTCCAAATAGTGTTAGTTTTGATGAAAAGAGTTTAGTAACGATTACTTATCAAAGTGATAGTGAAAATCAAGTGTATCGTTTAAATGGTGGAGCATGGCAAAACTATAATGGTCCATTTGAAGTAGGAAAAGATACTTTAATTGAAGCTTATGCTACAGCAACTCGTGAAGTAACAAAGAGTGATGGTACTAAATATAGTGGTCAAACTGATGGAACTGCATCAGCACGTGTTTATAACAGCACTGATTATAAAGACTACCGTGTAAGCTTATCAGCTAATACGAATATAGATGTTACTGAAAAGAGTAATGTTTATGTATCTACTGATAATAATTTACAATCATTAAGTTATTCTATTAATGGTGGCGAGTGGATTGATACAGCTGCTCAAAGTAATAAATATTATAAAATTGCAGAATTAGGAGTTAATGATTCAATTACGGTTAAAGCTGATTATTTAAGTAATAACAATATTCCTAAAGTAGCCTATGATTCATTAACAGTTGGGGAAAATAAAAATAGTTTAAGAGTATCAATTAATACCGCTAATAATGTATTAGATAACTCAACAACACCAGTTACAATTACTACTAATTATCCTACGGATACTTTAGAATATCGTATTAATGGTGGAGATTGGGTTGCTTATACTGAACAATTTATGGCTCATAGCGATAATTTAATAGAGGTTAGAGCAACTAAAGCTAATAGTGATAATACAACACAAGAAGTATTTAAATCAAAATATATTAAAACAACTCCACTTAATATTAGTGTTGCAGCGAAGAATAATTATGTTTATGTTGATAAAACAACAACTGTTAGTTTATCCTCTAATTATGCTAGTGCATCTTTAAAATATAGTTATGATAATACTAATTGGAGTAATTATAGTAGCCCTTTAGTAGTAAGTGGTGATACAACTGTATATGGTTTAGCTACTTATACTGATTCTAAGGGTAATATTCAAACCGCTAGTGGTTCAACTAAAGTAACATTACTAAATAACTTAACTGGCCCAAATATTGCTTTATCAAAAACAACAACTACGACAACGCCAGTGACTGTAACATTAAGTTCAGCATTTGATGGTGATATTTATTACAGCATTGATAATAGTAGTTATACTAAATATAGTGAACCATTTACAGTAAGCCAAAACTGTTATATTAAGGCTTATTATATTCGTGAAAGTGATGAACTTGAATCAAGAACAACTACATATCATGTAACTAATATTCGTAATACGAATTTACCAACCGTATTAATTAGTGCTAATCCAAATCCTAATGATAGTGCAGATTTAGTTGATGAAGTAACGGTTTCAATTAGCGCTTATGATTACGATAAAATAGAATATAGTTTTGATAATGTATATTTCCAAAACTATAATGGTAGTTTCAAAGTTAGAGATAATAAAACAATCTATGCTCGTGCTAAAAACTATAATGGTTATGCTTATGATCAATTAATAATTAACAATGTTAATCCGATTAAACCAGTAAATTTAACATCTAACATTGTTATTA
>JAEEKO010000017.1 GCA_016282415.1 Caryophanales bacterium
AAGTTATTGGAGCTATTTTAATAGAAGTATTCTTCTTTATGATAATTCCTCTATTTATTAGATTAATAATTAGAAAGCCGCTTAATCCCCGCTTATCTCTCTATATTGCAATAATTAATTATGCCGTAATATTCTCTATTTTTAAGATAGCAATCCTTAAATCAACCAATATTAATTATTATAGTATCTCTCCGGATTTATTATCATTGTTATTAGTACCAGTTAATGTCTTCGTACTAAGATTTGATAAGAATAATCCCAAATTAAAGAAAAAGATTTTTATTCTCGTTGCAATAATTACCGCATTCCTAGGAACGATATTAATATCTTCATTCTTTATTGATAATGGTATTACCGAAGATAAACCAAAAGAAGCTAAAGTATATCAAATAACTGAACTAAAAGAAAAGGATTATAACAAAGTTATTAATAGTAAAAAAACTGTAGTAGTTTTATATACTACCAATAATTGTATCTATTGTGAACAAGCTTTAGATGTTCTTAAAGAATTAACCGTTAATTATCGATTAGAAAATATTTACTATTATCCTAATTATGTTAATGATATTGAAAAATATCCAACTCTTGCAATCTACCAAAGCAACGAATTGCTTGATAAACTAGAAGGCTTTTCTGATAAAAAAGAAATTCCTGACCAATTCTATCGTCTAGATGTTATTAATTTATTAAGTGATTACGATATTATTACTGATTAAAAAAAGATACCATTTGGTATCTTTTTTAATTAGAACTCTAACGTTAATTTATCAACTTCGTTTCGAAATTGATCATAGACTTCAATTTCTGCTTCGGAAACTTTAGCTAATGCTGCTACATCACTAGTTTTAGCTTCTTCAAACACGCAATACTTCTTAACATATAAGTAACTTGCTAGCTTAGCTAACGCTTTATCTTTATCGTCAATGTTTTCCATTAATGCATATATTCTATTACTGATTTTTACAATTAAATCTTTAATAACAATACTACTATTATCTAGTCCAAAAATATCTTCCATATTAATTTTACCATATGAAAACAAGCCTGATACAACTGTTGATAATTCTATTGAATAAGGTTTTACCGTTTTCCCTAAATCAAAATCATAATCAGTATAAACACCAAAACAATATAATATTCCCATCATTGCTTGAATTCGATTGTTAATACTTGGATCAGCAAAATTAGGCGTTTCATTAAAGAAATAATAATATATTTCAATTAAATACTTGGCATTGTCATTCAATTTTACTGGATTAATATTTAAATATTTATTAATATCATTTAAAGTATTAATTATATTACTTTGTGGAGATTCACAATTTTTCTTTCCATAGTTCTTTTTATCTTCATACTCAAACTGAAAGCCATTTAAACTTCCTTCTTCTTCACCAACCGTATAACTTACTTCATATCCTTTAGAACCATAAACATCTTTATCATAATAAGTAATCATACCATTTTCATATAAAATAGATTCATCAAAATCTTTCGCATATAATTGAACACTTAAATATTTTTCTTTTACATTTCTGAAGATTGTCCTAATTATTTGAACAATATCCTCTAATCTCTTGATTGCAATATTCGGATTTTTATTTAAAAAATCTTCAATACTGCTTATATTAAAGTCATCATCGGCAATACCTTTAAATTTAATGTCTGCTCTATTATTATTTTTAGTAGCTATTAATTTTTCTTGAATTACAATTTCTTTCATTTCAAAACCCCACTTAAATTATTTATGAGTTGTTCTTGTAGGACGTTTAGTTAATACATTAACTTCACGAGATGCTTTAACTGAAGCCGCTTTATAAGCTTTTTTTACTGCAACTGGATATGGTAATTTTGGTTCAATTGGAACTCCAATTGTTGCTTCTTTAGCAGCAGTTTCTTTATACTTTGCAATAACTTCAGCAATTACATTGTCATTTGTTGTTTTCATTTTATATTTCCTCATTTCTTAATTGGTTATTATATTATTTATTATTTTTATCGTCAATAAAAAAAGATTATTTATCTAATCTTTTTTTAAAATACTCTGCTAAGGCTTCTTTTAATTCAGGTTCATTAACTTCTTCTAAATAGCCATCATTATTCTCAAAGATATTTAATTCTTCAGTTAAATCTTCCGTAGCATTTAACTTACTAGTTAAATAATAAGCTTTATTATTATAATTACCTTGATCTATAACCATATATTTACTACCATCAGCAGTAGTAATAATTTTATCAATATTATTATTCATTTTAATTTAACCTCATATTTATTCTTTTTTCAGCAACTGGTTTACCATCTTCATCATAAACCAGTACATCACCTTGATCAACGAAATAATCAATTGTTTTAGTACCATCTTCGTTTTTAGTAACTACTTGATGTGGATCATATTTAATAATAACAACTTCTGGTAATAAATACTTAGTTTCGCCATCAACATCAATAGTATTTAAATCAATTGGAATATTTACAAAAGTATTTGAATTTAAAACCCAACCTTTAAAATCATAGCGTTCATTAGGTCCAGTACTAAGTAATGTTGTTTTTGACGGAACTAATCCATCACTAACCCATTCACCATTTTTATCAGACTTAGTAAACTTTTCAAAGTAAACACCATAATAATCTCTGCTCTTTTTTAAACTTGGCTTTTCTTCCATTTTAATATAAGAACCTATAAAATCATATCTGGTATTCTCATCGCTTGATTTAACGTCAGTAGTTGTAATCTCACCAGCAGCAGTCCATTTGCCGCCAAGATCGCGGTCATATTTTTCGTAACAATAATGTGGAATCGCATCAAAATCATTATTATCTTCTTTTATAGTAGTAATCGTTTTTTCAACTAATGGTTTACCATTTTCATCATATACCAATTTGCCACCATTAGGCGCATAATATTCAATACTTTTAGTTCCATCATCATTTATTTTAACAATTTGATTTGGATCTGAATATACAGTTGATGTTTCATATTGAATATCTTCAGCCGGTTGTTCATCTTTTCCTTTAAATTGAGGAGATGCTGCTACAACAGCAATAGTAAGACCACTAAGCATCGCAAGAATAGCATATCTTATCTCACGCTTTTGTTTCAATTGTTTATCAATAGCTTTAACCGTTTCCACAATTTTTTTATCTTCGTTTTTCACTACAATCACCTATATTCATTATATAATGCCTTAAATTAAAGCACAATAAGGATGTGTAAATAAAATGTAATCTTTACATTTTTAGTTATAATGCTAGGAAATATATAATATAATTACTATAGGTGATTATATATGAATATCGATACAAGTATTTTCCGCGAATATGATATTAGAGGCGTTTACCCTACGCAAATCAATGAAGAAGTGGCTTACCTAATTGGTCAAGGCTACGGTTCTTATATTCAAGAAAAATTAAATCGTAATGTTTGCGTTGTTGGTCGTGATATTAGATATTCATCTGACGACTTAACAAAAGAATTAATTAAAGGAATATTATCAACTGGTTGTAACGTAGTTAATGTTGGAAGATGCACTACTCCGATGTATTACTATGCATGTATTAAAACTAATTTCATTATTGGTATTATGGTTACTGCTAGTCATAATCCTAAAGATGATAACGGTTTTAAATTCTCATTTGATAATTTAGGTAATGCCCGTGGTGAAATGGTTTATGATTTTAGAGATTACACCTTAGCTAAAAAGTTCTTAACCGGTAAAGGTAAAATTGCTGACTTAGATATTAAAGCAGATTATATTAAACTAATGAAAGATTCAATTAATATGGGATCTCGTAAATTAAAAGTTGTCTTTGATCCTGGAAATGCTACAACCTGCTTAATTATTAAAGATATTATCAAAGAATTCCCTAACATTGAACCAGTTTATATTTTTGATGATGTTGATCCATCATTCCCTAACCACCATCCAGATCCAGCTGTTATTGAAAATACCTTATTACTTCAAAGTAAAGTAATGGCTGAAGGTGCAGATTTAGGTATCTCTTATGATGGTGATGGTGATCGATTAGGAGTTGTTGATAATAACGGTAATTATGTAATGACTGATAAGATCATGGCATTGATGGCAGAAGACGTTATTAAAAATAATGATAAAAAAGATATCTTATATGATATAAAATGTTCAAAAGTAATTGAAGATGTTGTTAATAAAAACAATGGCGTTCCTCACCTATATCGTACCGGAACTTCATATACTAGATATAAAACCGTATTAGAAGGTTATCCATTTGGTGGTGAGTTTTCTGGACACTTAACCTTTAATGATCGCTTCCCTGGATTTGATTCTGGTATTTATGCATCATTAAGAGTACTTGAATTATTATCAAAAGAATATCGTAATATTTCGGATTTAGTTGATGAATTACCAAAATACTATAATACTCCAGAAATTAAAATCCCCGTACCAGATGATAAGAAATTCCCTATCATTGATAAAGTTAAAGAATACTGTAATTCCAATAATATTAAATTTAATGATATTGATGGAGTTAGAGTTGAATACGATGATGGTTGGGCTTTACTTCGTGCAAGTAATACTGGACCTAACTTAACATTAAGATTTGAAGCTACTACGGAAGCAAGATTACAAGCAATTAAAGAAGAATATACTAATATTATTAATGAATATATCAAATAAAAAAGTAAACTTAAGAGTATTAATCAAGATACTCTTTTAGTTTACTCTTTTTAATTTTGTTAATTGCCCTTCGGCGATATTTTTCAACATCTTTTTTAGGCATTCCTAACTTTAATGATATAGCTTGAGGCATATTATCACGATAACCTAATTCATCATAATATAAATTGATAACTTGACGTTCCTCTAAAGTTAACTCTTCATTACAGAATTTATCAAATTCTTCAAAAAATAAATTGTTTTGAGCTTCATCTTCTACCGAAGGACGACAATTTCTACTAATTGCTTTTTCATCACCATCAATTCCTTCATCGATACTATGCAAATTAATTAATGCTTGTTGCATTCCTTTAAATTCATCTAAAGTAATTCTTTTACGATCAACAAATAAGGCATCTGCATATTTTGTGATTGCGCGATTTTTTTCAACTAGCTCTTTATTTAATGCTTTCATTTTATCAGAAACCTTTTTCCTACGAGCAGCAATTGCTGTTTTAACACATTCGTCAATATTTTCATCTTCATTCTGATATTTTGCTAAAAATTTACGACATAACGTTACATAAGAATCATTCTGACTATACTCTTTAAAAAATATTTTTGCATTGATATCTTCACAAATATCTTTAGCGTCTTTTTCACAATTTTCTAAGTCACGTTGATAAAGGTCTTTATAGTATTGCGTTTCTTCTTGATATTCTTCTTCAGTGTAACCTAATTCTTCTAGGTCATAATCCTCGGTTAATAAGTCTTCAAGTTCCTTAACGGTATCATCATATCTTTCTATAACATCAGACATATCCCTAAATACGTCCCACATATCATCTTCAACTTTTGCATATTCTTCTTCTTTTTCTTCTTCAAATAATAAGTTTATATCATATTCTTTTTGATATAAAGTTGTAAAATCACACAAAGGATAAGCACTCGTTTTATTACGAAGATAACCATATCTTTTTGATGATTGTTTAACCTTAGCATTTTCATTAAAGAAATTTTTAATATGTTCATATTGTTCCTCAAAAGACGGAACTAATCCTTCATGCGTTTTCTTATATTCTTTTTCAAATGCAATTAACTCTCTAATCACCGCTAACTTAGTAATATATATTAATAAAACATGCTCTTGAATAAAGAAACTATCATTTCGATAATATTTAATTTTATTCTTTTTTGAACGCTTATATGGTTTAATCATAAAATCATATATTGCACGATAATCTTCATTATCTAATATCGTATTAATTGCAAGTGAACTATAAAGATTTTTATATAAATCATAAGCTTTATCAGAAGTATAATCTTTTCTAGAAAATATTGGTAATATAGAATCATGAGTTCTAGTTCGTTTCTTATTATATTCTTTTAAAATATAATAACAATCATGATATGACATATCAGGACCACAATGATTAAAGCTTTCAACGAACTTATAAACCAATATTGCCTTATCAATTTCATCCTTAAAGAAATCGCCTTTATATTTCTTTTTAATAGTTTTAGATACTTGATTAAGAATACTCTTTTCAACGCATACATTAGCATAAGTTCTAAACTTAGCAGGCCCATTAGGAATATAGTTTTTAGCAGCATTGGTTAATGCTAAAGAAGCCGTTTGAAATAAATCATCAAAAGTAAAATCCCAGTCTAAATACTTACGGTTTTGATTTGCATGATAAAGCGCTATATCAAGTGATCCATCCACTACCTTTTTAATTAAATCTTGACTTGGGAATTGACGATTAACTCCCCTCTTAGCATGTAATAAATACTCATCAAGTTTATCACTTATTGGTTTTTGGTGTCTTTGAATAGCATCACGAAATTCATACTTTATATCAAACCATTCATCTTTTAATTGACGGTAAGCATCGCTTTCATGATCTAGCTTACTGGTTTTAATAGTTGTTTCTTTTACTCTTAATTTTTCTAATATATCTTCTAAATCATCATATCCTAATTTAGAATTTCCCCATTCATTATAAAAGTCATTATATAAATCATAAGTTTTTTCTCTTTTGAATGCTACATCAAGATTATGAAATGTATCATATATTTTTTGAAGATATCTATATTCCTGATTAAGAGCATCATCTTTAAAACAAACACTAACATTTTCTTTTAAATACATTTCTTCAATATCTTGATTAGTTAAATATTCTTTTGTTTTTAAATCACTATATAATCCCATATAAACCCACCTGCATGTTTTTGCCCATTGCATTTTATTATATATAATTATGTATATTTGTGCAATGAAAAATATCACAATAATATATATTTTCTAGTAATAATTCGCTTATCAGATGAATATTCAATAATATATTTATTATTTTCTTTGCAAATAATAATCCCAATGGTTTTATCATGACTTATCCTTTTTACATTCTTATCGATGTAATTCATATATATTTCTATTTGACCAATATCTTGCTTTTTTAATTCATTTACTTTTAATTCAATAACTACAAAGCAATTATAAAGATAATTAAAAAGTAACAAATCAATATAATTATAAGCATTTCCTATTCTTATCTTATATTCATTATCTATAAAAGTAAAACCATCACCTAGTTCTTTTAAAAATGATGAAATATCTTCTAAGATTAATCTTTGTAATACTTTTTCGGATACATCCACATTACCATTATTATTCTTGATAATAATAGGATTAGGTATCATTTCCTTTAACTCAAGTTTTTCTTTCCTTCTTAATTTTTCTTTAGTATCTTCTGATAATCGCTCATATTCTTTTAACATTATTACTTTTTGTAATCCTCTTTTAGACATATTATTAGCAATCACCTTATTAATATAATAATCTATTGCATTTTCATTCTTAATTGAAAATAGTAATCGATAATGTGAAAAAGATAATTGTGCATCCAGTGGGTGCACTTTTGAAAATATATATAACTTTTTTATATCAAAAAGATATCTAACACTATATTTTTTATTTACCTCTAAGCAAAGTTTTTTCGAATACTCTTTAATAATACCTTCACCATAACATTTGCCAGCATCATGCAGCATCTTACCTATCTGATAATAAGTATCTAAATCACTTTTATTAATTGAATATGTTTTAACCTTACGGTTTACTTCATTATTAATTAATAAACTTTTTATTTCATTATAGTAGTTCATAAAATAACCTCCTACTATTATATTATCGAAAAAGAGCTCATTTCCTTTTTTTACCATAAAAAAATAAAACTTTTTAAAAGTTTTATTTTTGGTTTAAAATATCCACTATTTCTTTTCCGTGTAAATTCACTTTAGTATCATTTAGTATTTTTGAATCTTTTAATTCATTAATTGTTTTAGGTTTAACTAACAATAATTTTTCAAGTTCATCATTAGTAAATATATAATACGCTGGAATATCATGTTTAAACGCTTTTTCACTTCGAAACCTAATCAAACGATTACGAATAATATCTTCATTTAAATTGTTACCACAGTATTTGTTTTTATAATATTGATAAAAATCAATATCTTCTTTAACCGATAATTTTAAATAACTTTTTGCAAGATCTTCCATTTTCTTTTTAGACTCAGCTACATCATTTTTACCATGATTCTTCATATCATTTTCTAATACTCGAACTAAGGCATCAGCTCTTATAACTTTATCTTTGATTTCATCGGGAGCATTAGCAGTATTTATGATAGTATCATAATTTGCTGCTACTACTAAAACTCGACGAAAGTATTCGAATTTGCTATCTGCTAATATTTTAATAAATTTATTAATATCAACATTCCATATTTTTCTAAGTACTTCTCTTTGGGCTTCTACTTGTCTTAATGGTGAATATATTCCTTTTTTAATTACTTTACCATTATAGTTGTATTCACGAATAAAATTTCCCTTTTCATCAACGGTAATATTACCATAAAGGTTTTTACATTCAATATAATATATATAATAAGGAGTAATAATAACATAATCTATTTGCGCTTTTAAATCTTCATATTTATATTTTACATCACGCAATACATACATTCCAATATGGGCTTTTTTAAGTTGATATGCAATTTCATTTTCTCCTTCTAATCCTTTTTTAACCATTAATAGCTCATTACTTAATTCAGAATTATTAGGGTATTCTTTTACTAGTTTAATTAATGCATTAAAGCGTTCTTGTAAGTCACTATTTTCTTTAAGAAAAATAGTATCTTTAAATCTTAATGCATCTTCAATTTTATCAATTAAACCCATGTTACTCACCAATTAAATTATATCATAAAAAAAATAAAACTTTTTAAAGTTTTATTTTTTTTCATTTAATTTTAATTCTTTCTTATATTCCTTTAAAGCTTCTTCAATTGTTGGTAAACTATATCCACTAGTAATTGCTTTAGTTTCATCAAAGCATGAGTTTTCAGGTCTTACTGCGTGTTCCTTACCTTTAAAGAATTCTTCAGTTGTTACACGATTTACTTTAATATCAATACCAAATACTTCGAAAATCTTTTCAGCAAATTCAGCCCATGAGCAATAACCCTTATTAGTAACATGATATGTACCATAATTAGTTGCATTAGCCATATCAGCTAATGTTTTAGCAAGATGAACAGTATATGTTGGACTACCAATTTGATCATCAACTACATTGATATAATCCAATCCTTCTTCTAATCTTTTTTGACTAGTATTAACCATTGATTTAACAAAGTTCTTACCATTAATACCAAATACCCAAGAAATACGCGAAATAAAATGTTTTGGATTTCTAGATACTTCAAGTTCACCTAAATATTTTGTTAAACCATAAATGTTTTTTGGATTTGGAGCATCTTGTTCATTATATAATCCTGTTTTTTCTCCATCAAAAACATAATCAGTTGATAAATAAATAATTTTAGCATCAACAATTAATGAAGCATCAACAATATTTCTAGTACCAATTACATTAGCGTTACAGCAACCCATCATATCTTTTTCAGCACCATCAACATTAGTCCATGCTGCACAATGGAATATAACATCAGGTTTAAATGAATTTACAGTATGAATTACATCAGCCTTTTTCGTTATATCCATAGTATCAATATCAGTAGCTAAGATATTTTCTTCAGGTACTCCTCTGCTTATTAATTCACGTTTAACATCATAACCAAGTTGACCATTAAAGCCAGTAATAAGATATTTTTTAACGTTTTCTGGTTTTTCACCATAATAGAACTTAAATTTAGTTTCTTTTAATGTTGGATGCTTTTGATCCTTATCAGATAAGATTAATTCTTCAATACCATATTCTTTCTTAATAGCATCCCAATCAATACCAATATCTGGATCATTATAAATGATACCGCCTTCACTTAATGGGTTATAAACATCATCACATAAATATTGATAAACCGTATTATCCTCTAAAGCTATAAAGCCATTGGCAAAACCATGGGGAACAAATAATTGATTCTTCTTTTCTGGTGATAACAAATGTATTTCATATTGTCCATAAGTAGGAGACCCTTCTCTAATATCAATAATAATAGCTAAAGCACTTCCTTCAAGAACTTCAACAATCTTTGCTTGATTATTATCCATTTGATAATGAAATCCTCTAAATACATCTTTTTTACTATAACTACGATTACATTGACGAACACCATTAAAAGGAATACCAGCATAATTTGAATCCTTGAAATATTCCTCAAATCCGCCCCTTCTATCACCATGATTAATAATAATTATTTCATAACTATCTTGTAGTTTTGTTGTTCTAATTTCTATTTTATTTTTTTCCATAATAAACCTCCCTAAACCACTACACTTCTATTATACAATAAAAAAATGCTATTTATTAGCATTTTTATTATTTTTTAATAATTTATTATTAATTACTTTACCTTTAATAATTTCTATTAATGTTTTAATTGATCTAATAAATGTAATTAACCCAGCAAAACGAATATTATTATGGTTTAGTACCATTTTTTTTTTTTTAAAAAGAAGAAGATATCCTTTTTAGTGAGCGCTACTTACAGTACCAATACGCATTAATACAAAGTAAGTATCTTTCAAATGAAGATATTTATAGTTACCATTCGATAGTCTTAAAGTAAAATCATAATCAGCTGATATTCTAAAATCTTGATTATAATACCCAATCTCATCAAATATTTTCTTTCTTAAATACAATGTAGGATGAGCAATACATAATAATTTTGACTCCATTGAAGTGCTCTTAAACTTTCTTTCAATTTTAGAAAAATCCGCATTGCAATATAATACATCAGAGTATAAATAATCTATA
>JAEEKO010000018.1 GCA_016282415.1 Caryophanales bacterium
ATTTCAAAGATGACGTAGAAGAACTATTAAGCAATAGCTTATATGTTTCTAAAAATGGTAAGAAAGAAGTTTCTATCGTTAAGAACGTATCAGATGTCAATGCTTACATTGCTAAAGGAAATGTATTCTATGTAACTAAAAAAGATGGTAAATATAATTTAGATATGGCAAAAGTAAGTTTTGGTAAAGCTAAAACTAAAGAAATTGCTGAAGATATTGATAGTAAATATTTAGTAGAATTTAAAGATGGATTCTTATATGGAACAAATGAAAGTTCTAAGAATTCTTCAATGGATTTAAATTTTGTTAAACCAAATGGAAAAACTAAAGTAGTTGCAACTGATATTTATTCATCTAGATCACCAATTGTTTCAAATAATGAAAAGAAGATTTTCTTCTATCAAAATTATGATGATGGTGAAGGCGATTTTGTAGTATACAATGGTTCTCGTGTTAAAACTATTATGGAAAACGTTTCAAGAGTTTACTATTTAACAGATGATTATATGTATGTATTAAATGATTGTGATAGTAAAGGTGAATGTGACTTAAGTATTTACAAAGGAAGTAAAAAATTACGTAAAATCGCATCTGATGTAAGTGACATAGTTAGTTACAAAAATTAATTATTAAAAAATCCACGTTTTAGTGGATTTTTTTTATTATTTTATAAAAAGTTGTTATAATAATTAAAGGAGGGTTATTATGAAACAAATAACTTTTAATGAAGTAAATTATGATTTAACGGTATGTAATGTTAATACTTTTAAAACTAGTACTATAGATTTTATTTTTAATATTCCCACTACTGATGATGATATTACTAATATTATTTTTTTAAAGAATTTATTAGCATTATCTAGTAAGAATTATCCTACGTTTAAAAGTATCAATATAGAATTAGAAAAACTATATAATACTGGTTATCGCGTTTCAGTAAATAAAAAGGCTAATGCTTTGAATTTAGTTGTTTCATTAAACATGATTAATGATTGTTATACGGAAAAAGATAACAGCAAAAGGGCTATTGAATTTTTATTTAATTTGATTAATAACCCAAATTTTACAAACGATAAATTAGATCAAAAAATATTTGATTTAATTATTAATCGCTTAAATGATAATTTGTTAAGACTCGAAGAAAACCCGAATACTGTGGCATCTTATAGTTTTATTAATTATTTAGATCCAAGCTCTTTCTTTGCGGTTAGATTAATTGGCGATAAAAAGCGCATTTCGAAATTAACCCCAGAGAGCGTTGCCAAGTATTACCATAGTTTCTTTGATCGTGCATCGGTAAAAATATTTGCAGTTGGTGATTTTAATCCTGATGAATTAAATGAAATTATAAAAACTAATAACCAGTTTAAGGCCAATCCGTTTAATAAGGCTGAAATATGTCCGTTAAATATCCCAAATGATATTCCTAAAAAGATAATTGATAAAAATAATTTTGAACAATCAATTTTATTATCTTGTTTAAGTATTAATGATGCAACCCCATTTGAGTCATTAACAGTAGGGGTGGTATTTAATAAAATCTTTGGTCAAGGATCTTTAACTGATAAATTATCACATCATTTAAGAGAAGAAAACTCCTTGTGTTATTCTATTCATTCTGACTTATATTATTATTTACAAGCTTATTTAATCAGTTCTGGAATTAGTAAAAAGGATTTCAATAAAGCAATATCCTTAATTAAATTATCATTAAAAGAAATGCAAGAAGGTAAGTTTAGTGATGATGATATTTATCAAGCTAAAAAAGCAATATGCTTTGCTCATGAAATGATTTTTGATTCAGTTGATTCAATTTGTAATTTATTAGAAGGGGAACCAATTCATAATCAACCTGATGAACAACTTATTATTTCAGCAATAAAAGAAGTAACTAAAGAAGATATTATGAATTATGCTAAAAGAATTAAGATAGTAACTAGTTATTTATTAGCGGAGGGTAAAAATGCAAAAGAGAGAAATTAAAGGAACCGGTGAATATTTGTATTATGAAAAAGCTAAAAACGGATTAAGTATCTTTTTATGGCAAAATAAGAACTGTCATAATACCTATGCCGCAGTTAATGTTAATTATGGGTCAAGTTATTATCGTTATAAATGTAAGAATAAAGTAATTGAAAATAAAACGGGAATTGCGCATTTCCTTGAACATGTATCGTTTAATCTTGGAAAGAATAAAGATGCAAGTAACGTATTTGAAAAATTAGGAACTTTTTCCAATGCTTATACCGACAATAAAAGTACTTGCTACTATATAACTTACCAAGATCAAGAATATAAAAATCTTTCAACATTATTACAAGTGGTTTTTAAACCATATATTTCTAAAGCTAATGTTGAGAAGGAAAAAGGAATAATTATTGAGGAACAACGTCGTTCAATGAATAATCCTTATTATAGGTTGTATTATCAATTAATGACTAATTTATATAAACATAATAATGCTCGTAAAACAACACTAGGAAGCATTGAAGATATTAAATCCATAACAGCTGATGATTTAAAACAAGTTCATGATGAATTTTATAATCCACATAATATGCAATTAGTAGTGTGTGGTAATATTAATCCCGAAAAGACAATGGCATCTATTGAAAAAATCTTAGAAAAGTATCCAGCGCAAAAGTATACTAAAAAGAAAGTATATTTTCCTAAGGAACCTAAAACAGTTGAAAAAGAGCAGGATGTTATATATGGTAATGTAAAAATTCCTAAAGCTAAAATTTCATATAAATTTGCTCGTAAGGATTTTAAAAATAAAGATGATAAAGAACTAGCATTTATGATAAATACAATTCTTAAAAGTAATTTTGGGTCAACGAGTGATTTCCGTGAACAATTAGCGATTGATGATAAGGTTAATGCATTTTCTTGTAATTTTTCGATTGATAAGAGTAATATTGTTATCGGATTTACCATTGAAGATAACAATTATGAAGTAATTATTGATAAAATTAAAAAGAAGTTGAATAATCTTCTTCTTACTGAGTCTGACTATATTGCTAAAACACACAGTATTAGAGCACAAATGATTTCTGATTTTGAAAGTAATGAAGTAATGGCAGATAACATTATTAGTTGTTTAGATGCTAATTTTCAATTTGAATATGATATATTTAATAAATATACTTCAATTAAATATAGCGATGTTCTCAAAGTAATGAAAAAATTAAAGTTTGAAAATAATGCTCAAATCGTTTTAAAACCACAAAAAAAATAGGAAAGTTAATTCCTATTTTTTTTATCTGTTATAGAATTCAACGATTAATGCTTCGTTAATATCTTGATTTAATTCACTACGATCAGGATATCTTACATAAGAACCAGTTAATTTCTTATTATCAAATGTAACAAATTGTGGAAGTGTAATAGTTCTTTGTAATGCTTCAGCGATAGCTTTATGATCTTGAGAATTTTCTTTAACGCTAATTACATCACCTGGTTTGCAAGAATAAGAAGGAATGTTTACCTTTTTACCATTAACTAGGATATGTCCATGGTTAACGATTTGTCTTGCACCACGACGAGTGTTAGCTAAACCCATTCTATAAACTAAGTTATCTAAACGACTTTCAAGTAAAATTAAGAAGTTTTCACCAGCAATACCATGCATTTTTTGAGCTTTTTCAAATAATTTGTGGAATTGTTTTTCATTTAAACCATACATAAATCTTACTTTTTGTTTTTCTTGTAATTGGATACCATATTCGCTTAATTTTTTACGACGATCAGTTCCATGTTGTCCTGGAGCATAAGGTCTCTTAGCGATATCTTTACCATTTTCTAAAGTAGAAAAACCTAATCTTCTAGATTTCTTGAAAGCAGGTCCAGTATATCTTGCCATATTATTATTTCTCCTTTCATTATATTTGCTAATAAAGGATATTTTAAATCAATTATAGGGAGTTTATATTATA
>JAEEKO010000019.1 GCA_016282415.1 Caryophanales bacterium
ATGGTTTGAACAAAGAAAACTTTCGTTTAATGAAATTGTTGATAAATATCAAAAAAAATTATTAAGTAAAAAGCAAGATTTATTTTTTATTATATATCATAGAAAGAAAATAGGATTTGTTCAAATATATCAATACAATGAAAAAATAAGTGGTTACAACAATTTATATGAATATGATCTTTTTATTGGAGAACCAGAATTAATATCAAAGGGAATTGGAACCCAAGTTGTAAATTATATTGATGATTATATTTATAAGAATTATTTGTGTGATGGAATTGTGTTAAGACCATTTGATCGGAATAAAAGAGCAATAAGATGCTATGAAAAATGTAACTTTAAAAGGGTTAATGAATATATTGGAACTGACACATTAGGTAATAAAGAAAAAATTGTAGTTTTATTAAATGTTAGTAGGTGATTATATGGAATTTAAAGAGTATTATATTGAAAGCAAGAATGGTAAGAGTAACTGTGTTATTAGAAGTTTATGTAAATTATTAAATAAAGAGTATGAAGAGGTATTTAATGAATTAGTTAATATTGCTCATGAATTAGGATTAGAATCATTTAATGAAATTCCGGTATTTGAAAAATACATGAGTGATTATCATATCAATAAAATTGATAGTAACGAAATTCAAATCAAAGATTTAAAATTAGATTCAGGTTCATATATTATTTTTTGCTATGATCAAAAAGATTATTATCACATGATTCCGGTTATAAATAACGTTATTTATGATAAAAACAATGAATGTTTAGATTTATATGTAATTAGTATTTATAAAAGAAAATAAAAAGTGTCCCTGATATATCTTGACTTTTTGGTAATATGGAGATAGTATATTCACAAGGAAATGGGGAGTTATAGTATGAAAAGTAAAGTTTTTTCTTTAGCTGTTAATAAGGCGAATATTGTTAAGTTTGCAAGAAAATCTGGGCCATCTTTTGTTGCTGGTAATTTGGCATTAAAATTAAAAACAAATTATGAACAACCTAAAGTGTTGATATTTAAGCCTCGAAAAAGCAAAAAAAGCAACAAAATTTTTTGTGGATGTTGGCAAGTAGCTAACCAAGAGGATGCTTGTTAAAAATTGATTATAGTTTTTTCTATAATCTTTTTTTATTAAATATTAAGTATGATAAAAGATAATTATAAAATTAGAACTATTAATAATAAATTATTATTAATTAACATTTACGCTTCAAGCGAAATAATGGTTTTTGATGGTATTGCAAAAGAGATAATATATCGATTAATGAATAAAGAAAAAATAAATGAAATTATTGAGGACATTTCAAGTTGTTATAATCAAGATAAGTTGACAGTAAAAGATGATATTTATGGTTTTATAAATGAATTGAAAGAATTAGGAATATATGATGAATGAAGAGTATGATTTAAATGAGATTAATCAGCAAATATATAATAGTGAGCGCGAATTAAATAATGCTGTAATAGAAATAAACGATGTTTGTAATTTTCGCTGTGACCATTGTTATTTAGGCGTGAAAAAAAATAAATTTATGAGTTTAGATTTATTTAAAAAGATTATCGATCAATTATATGATCTTGGATGTTTATCGATATTATTAACCGGAGGCGAACCATTATTAAATCCAAAATTTAAAGATATGTATTTATATGCAAAAAAAATGGGTTTTTTAGTTAGTATTAATTCCAATGGTTCAATATTAACTGATGATTATCTTGAAATGTTAAAAAGGTATAATCCATATGCTATTGAAATAAGTTTATATGGCTATGATGAAGAGTCTTATAAACAGTTTACTCATAGCAGTTCATATAACGAGGTTATAAATAATATAAATAGATTAAAAAGTAATAACATAAATGTTAAATTAAAAACGGTTATCACAAAGAATAATTATAAATACTTAGATAAAATGATAAAAACATCAAATAAAATAAAGGTTCCTTTCCGATATGATTACATTGTTTTTCCTGAAGTTATAAGCAAAGGTCATGAGAATAGTAAAGTCCTTGATCCTTATGATATTATTAAAATAATAAAAAAAGACAAACGTTCAAAAGCATATTTTAATGATAAGATTATAAATCTTATGAATAATGATACGTATCATGTTTTTCAATGTCTTGGCGGCGAACAAAGCATATATATTGATGTGGATGGTGGAATTAATATGTGTGTTGCACTTATTAATAATCAATATAATATCAATAATATTTCAATTGAATTAGCAATCAAGAAATTTAGGGATTTTAAAAACAATTTACTCTTCAAAAAAGATGATAAATGTAAAAGTTGCAATAAAAAATCAATATGTCGATATTGTCCAGCACGTTTTAAGCTGGAAACAGGGGCATTTAATAAATGTCCAAATTGGTACTGTCAGTTAGCAGATTTAATAATTAATGAGTATGATACTTTTGAATGTAATTTGACGGAATCAATTTTGAAAAAGATGTTTGAGATAGTATCAGATAACATGAGTAAGTTATACAATACTAAAATAACAGATAATGATTATAAAATTTGGTCAAATAATGTAAAAGATAACAAAAAGTTAAAAACCATTATTAATTATAACGAACAACTAAATGGATATTTACAATATATTAATTTTAATGACGAAAAGAAAATATGTATTTGTGAAGTAGAAATCAAAGACGATCATCAAGGAGATGGAAAAACGTTTAAAAAATTAATGGTGGAATTCTTAAATAAGCATAATGGAAAGAAGTACGATGACTATTTTGTGTATGGTAATATTAGCACAAGCAATGATCATTCTAGAGATGTAGTTACTCATCTCGGATTTAAGAGTAATGATGGAAAGACTTATTCAATTAAAATATCCGAATTAAGATTGAAGTATTTAAAAACTGAAAAGCAATAACTATCTTTTCAGTTTTTTATATTGTATTTTAAATTATTAATTGTTATAATTCTATATAGAATAGGGTTGATAAAATGAAAAAAACAATCATGTTATTACTAATTGTATTATTTGTATTTCCAGTAACTATTTTTGCAGCTGATTGTGATGAAGCGGAAATAGTTAAATTAAAAACTGCTGCTAGTAAAGTTGAAGCTAAATTAGTACCAGTACAATTTCCAGAATTAAAGGGAAGTGCAGATACTGAAGAAGAATTTGTAGTAATGACTAACTATTTTGGTATTCAAGTTAGTAATTTGGACAAGAATTTAGATTATAAATTATTAAAAGGTTATGTTTCAATTTGGGATTCTGATGAATATCCAGTTCAAAAAGAAAAAGACACTTATCGATATAATATTGTAGGAGAATACGATTCTGTTAAAAAAATTAATTTATATATTAGTTCAAAAAAATGTGGTGGTAATGTTATTAGAACGATAGAATTAACTTTACCGATGCGTAATGTTTATTATAATTACAATATGTGTTCAGATGTTCGAGACTTCTATTTATGTCAAGAATTCTGGTATCAAGATTATACCGGAAAAGATGTTAACAAAGAGATAGAAGCATTTAAGAATAATAAGATTGATAAAAATGGAAAGAAGAAAGAAAAGAAATCTTTCTTAGATAAGATTAACAGCTTTGTTAAAAAGAACTATATAATTTTTATTGGTGTATTGGCATTAATACTTGGTGTTGGTGTAGTAATCTTCGTAAGAAGAAGAATAAGAATGAAAAAACACTTTGGATAGGAATATTCCTATCTTTTTCTTTGCTATAAACAAAGTGTAAATCAATTACCAAATATTGACATTTGTTGACAAATGTGGTATATTTAGGGTGTATTGAGAGGGATATGAATGAAAAAGAAAAATATTAAATATTCAAAAACAAATGTTGTAACATTCTTTAAACAAATGTTTAAAAACGGTTATAATTATATGTTATACAATAAAAAACGTTTAGCAACTTCATTAGGAATGCTTAGTGCTACTGCTGCTTTAGCTGCTGGTGCTGCTGGAACAGGATGTACTCCTGAAGAAGTTGAAGCAGTTAATAACTATATTAATAACAACTATGTTAATGAACAAGTTATTGATCAACCTCCAGTAGACGAAAAAGAGGTAAATATTGATCAAGAACAAGAAGTTAAAGATGATCAAGAAGTTAAAGAAGAATCTACACCTATTGAAACAGTAGAAGAAATTAATCTACGTGATATGAAAGCCGTTTATGGTTTGGATTATGATGTACCTATCTATACTGAAGAAGAAATTGAACAAGCTAAATCAAATTTAACAAGTAATTATGATGATAATATTGTTAAGAGTGTTGATACTGTTGCTGAAAGAGGATATACTTATACTGATGAACAATTAAAGGAAATGGCTCCAGATTATTATGCTGCTAACCAGGATTTATGGTATCAATTAAATGATATGGTAAAAGATTATCATGGTGCTCCTGCGGGAACATATTATGATGAAGTAAATGATTTATATGTTACAGTAGATTCTAAAGGAAATATGGATATTGCAGGAAAAGATTTTAGATTTAAAAAGGATAATGATAAAGATCTAATAGCACCAATTGGTGAAATTGCATATTCCGATCTTATTCAAGTTGGCCCTGGAACTTATGTGATGCTTGGGTCGGATGTAACCCGCCAATGGGCATATGAAGGTTCCGCTGGAATGTATGAAAATTATGATGGCAGATCATTTGAAACGTTAGAAAATGCTGGATATAATCCCCAAAAGATTGAGCATGATTGTGTAAATATTGAGGACGAAGCTTATAGTTTAGAACTTAAATAGTGATTATAAAATGATTAAAACATAATGAGAAATTCATTATGTTTTTTCTTGTATTAAAAATGGTGATATGATAAACTTAATATAGTTAGGATGGTAGATTATCATGACCAAGTTTAAATCTTTTTTATTAATAGTTATACTATCATTATTTATTAGTATTTTTCCAATAAAGATTGTTGCTGCATCCGGTGGGGCAGATTATAATGCCAAAAATGCACAATGTGGTCGTTATAAAAATGAGGATTCATGTAACATGAATGGGTGTTTATGGGATGAACAGCGATATAAACGAACTAAGGATACTGGTTGCTATGCTCCGGCTTGTCCTCAAGCTAGCTTAGATGATGATTGTACTAAAGTTGTCATTAAGGGCAAAAAATATGATCTTAGTTACTGTACGCCAACGGTTGGTGGTACTGCAAGACAATGTACTGTAAAAAAAACATGTTCCGATTTAGCCCGTGAGCATTCTGCTCTTGCATATGATGATTTTGGTGAATCTTGCGATACTGGTGAAATGGGCGGAATCAGTTTATTGGTTTATAATGATCAATATGTTCAGCCATCAGTTTCTCCGGATGATTTCTGCCGTACTGCCTATGAATGGCGTAATAAACCGTTGAGTAAAAATGATAAATATGCATATTGTGCACCATATAAATCAAACGAATCCGCTTATAATGCATGTATGGGTGGAGTAACATATAAAACTATATATGATGAACAATGTACAGGTGGAGGTACTACATGTACTGATGGCCATATTAGCACAGTAGTACACACATCATCAACTACTAAATCATATAAATGTATTTGTCCTTATAATACAACAGAAGTAAATGGTAAATGTGTATCTACCGGTGGATCTGGTACTACTTGTAAAACAGTTAATAGTTATGTTGAAGAATTTGATAAATTAGGTAGTGGAAATATTTGCCTAGAGCAAAATGCTTGTTCATATGCTGACTGTAGTGATAATGGTGATGCTGAACCATATGATAAGAGTAAAGGTAAGAAGTTTTATACTGGTGTAGATAGCATTGTCGTAAATGGCGTTGATACTGGACCTTATGGTAGTGATGCTAGGGCATGGGCTTATACTGGAACATGTAATAATAAATCAACTGATGTATTCTGTATTGACCCAGTAGCTAAGTATCATGATAATACTGCAAATTATTCATGTAAGGCATCGATGAATGAAGATTCAACCATTGATCAAGGTTATATTAAAATATATCAAGAGGCTTTAAATAAATATGAGGACTTATATAAGACTCATCAATCATTATGTAAGAGTGAATCTGATTGTGAACCATACCAAGGTATGCATTTTGCGTTCAGATTCTGGACTTTCTATTCAGGTATTGGACGTACGACTGATTTCTATGAAGAAGAAGGATTATCTTATGTTCAAAATTCAGCAATAGCTGAAGGATTTAATGGTACTGCTCAAAAGATAATGAATAATCCTAATTCAACTTACTTTAGAATTACTCAAACTGGTTCTAGAGGCGGTGGATTAATTGATGGATGGACAATTCCAAATCCTGCTAATAAAAAAGGATATTGGGACGCTGTTGATTTATTTATGAAAGCTGCTAATGATCACGAAAATATTTGGGTTAGCACATTGGATTTCCAAGAAACAAATAATGACAAAACTACTAAAACTGCAAAAGTTATTTTAACTGGAATTCAAGGATTAAAAGATTCACGTTTTGCTGATATGAACTTTGTTAGACACTTATATTGCGTTGGTTGTCAAATAACAACTAACTTAGACCCAAATTATGATTATTTAAAAAATGGCGTTGATAGTGTTGAATTTGAAGTTAAATATTCAGGAACATCTTATACGGTAGGTGTTTATTACTATGATCGTCGTGACGGTAAAAACGTTATCTTAGCAACGGCTGAAAAAGCCAATGATTATCAACGTTTATTATTTACAACTGCTTCTGAATTAACCGCAAATAACGTTCGTGAATTTAGATATGAAGAAACATTCAGCCCTGATGGTAAACCAAAATGTACTATTAGTGGTAACACATTATATTTAATGAATGGATCTGCTACTAGTGATTTTTCTGAATGGATGCAAGAATGTTGCGTTACATATAAAACTCTAAAAAATAAAGCAAATCGTGATACCTTCTGTACATATTTAACTAATGTGTATGGTACTAACAACGCTAACTATCGTGCAGTATGTACCAAACCATATGATGATAAATTTGATACATGGGTTGATAATGGTTGTAAATTACCATGTACAACCAATAATACTACACCTAATGGTGGAAGTTGTGACAATTTACAAGGTGATAAAGTAGTTATTTCTGATTTAACATCTGGTGAATATTTACCAAATGCTGACTTTATCGGAAGCGGTGCATATTGTTTACCTCGACTAGCTACTAAGAATACTACAACTACTAAAACATTTGAATTATTACAAAACAATCCACATTGTACGGTCTATTGTGTTGAAGAATATAACTTTAAAGTTCCTCAACATTTAGGAACTTTA
>JAEEKO010000020.1 GCA_016282415.1 Caryophanales bacterium
CTGGATCACCTTGACGACCAGAACGTCCACGTAATTGGTTGTCAATACGACGTGATTCATGTCTTTCAGTACCAAGAACTACTAAACCACCAAGTTCTTTAACGCCTTCACCTAATTTAATATCGGTACCACGACCAGCCATGTTAGTAGCAATCGTAATAGCGTTCTTTTCACCAGCGTGAGCAATAATTTCCGCTTCACGTTCATGGTTTTTAGCATTTAACACTTCATGTTTTAAGTGTTCTTTAGTAAGTAAACTACTTAAGTATTCATTGGCTTCTACTGAAATAGTACCAACTAAGATTGGTCTTCCAGTAGCATGTATTTCTTTAATACATTTAATAATAGCTTGATATTTTCCTTTTAAGTTTGAATATAATAAATCTGGTAAATCTTCACGTATAACTGGTTTATTAGTAGGAATTTGAATAACATACATATTGTAAATATTTCTAAATTCTTCTTCTTCCGTTTTAGCAGTACCAGTCATACCTGACAACTTTTTATACATACGGAATAAATTTTGGAATGTAATTGTTGCCATAGTTTTGGTTTCTTCATTAATTGGAACGCCTTCTTTAGCTTCAATAGCTTGATGTAAGCCATCACTATATTGACGACCATGCATTAAACGACCAGTAAATGGATCAACAATAATTACTTCTTGATTTTCATCAATTACATAATCAATATCTTTTTTAAATCCATAGTTAGCTTTTAATGCTTGATTAATATGATGAACTAATGCACTATTGTTCATATCATATAAATTATCTAAATGGAAATAACTCTCTACTTTTTTACTTCCTTCTTCAGTTAATGAAACGCCTTTTACTTTTTCATCAACTGTATAATCTTCTGTTTCTTTTAATTTTTTTACAGCACGATCAGCATCAATATATAAATTAGCTGAATTCATTTTTCCACCACTAATAATTAATGGAGTTCTTGCTTCATCAATCAAAATTGAGTCAACCTCATCAACAATACAGAAGTTAAGAGCTCTTTGACATCTATCTTCTTTACGAACTACCATGTTATCTCTTAAGTAGTCGAAACCAATTTCATTATTTGTTGAATAAAGTACATCACAATCATATGCTGCTTTCTTTTCTTGTGACGATAAATCTCTTAAGTTTAATCCAACAGTTAAACCTAAGAAACGATAAATATTACCCATCCATTCAGAGTCACGTTTTGCTAAGAATTCGTTAACAGTAATAATATGAACACCATCACCAGTTAAAGCATTTAAATATGTAGGCATAGTTTCAGTTAAAGTTTTACCTTCACCAGTTTTCATTTCAGCAATATTACCATAATGAATTGCTAAACCACCTAATATTTGAACATGATATGGTTTTTCACCAATAACACGATATGCAGCTTCTCTTACTGTTGCAAATGCAGGAACAACAATTTCTTCAATAGTTCCGCCATCAGCTAAATATTTTTTAAACTCATTAGTTTTGTTTTGTAATTCTTCATCACTTAGTTTAGAATATTCTTCATCTAATTCTTCAACCTTTAAAGCGATCTTTTCAAATCTTTGTAATTCTTTATATTCTGAATCTAATAACTTTCTTAAAAATCCCATCTTGTGATTCCTCCATAACATTATTTATTGTACCAAATATCTTACGAAAGTTAAAGAAAAACAATAAAAAAATAGAAGTAAAACTTCTATTTAACATTTATAATTCCGTATCCTCCATCTTTTCTTTGATATAACACTGATACACATTCTTCATCAATGTTTTTAAATACAAAGAAATCATGGTTTAATAATTCCATTTGAAGAATAGCTTCTTCTTCATCCATTGGTTTCATTTCAATGTTTTTACGTTTAATAATCTTGCTATTATTTTCTTCTTCTGGTTTTTCATCAGCTTCGAAATGGAATTCAATTAAATTATCATATTTAGTCGTTAATCTTGTTTTATTTTTTCTAATTTGTCTTTCTAATTTATCAATAACTAAATCAATCGCTGCATATAAATCTTTATGAGATTCTTCTGCTCTTAAAGTAAATACTTTAGTTGGAACAGTTACTTCAATAATTTGTTCATTATTACGAACACGAATAATAACAAATGCTGTAATATCTTCTGGTTTTTCGAAGTAGCGATTTAGTCTAGTTAACTTACTTTCAATATACTCCTTGATTGCTTTTGTAACTTCAATCTTGTCTCCACGAATATTGTTTTTCAATATAATCAACCTCCATAACATTCGTAATTTAATTATAACTAATTTTTTTGTTTTTATCAATTTAAAAAAAGAGACTACTTATGCAGTAGTCAGTTTGGTTGACATTACGTCAATTGCTTGCAAGCCCTTTGCGGTTTCAACAAGTTTGAAGTCAACCATGTCGCCTTCATTAAGGGTTTTATATCCGTCACATTTAATAGCAGAGTAATGTACGAATATATCTTCAAGATTACTGCATTCGATAAACCCATAGCCTTTGGCATTGTTAAACCACTTAACTTTTCCTCTCATGAGACACCTCTTCTTTCTAATACTTATTGGGACATATTGTGTGCGCGTTTTTCTATGTCCGCAACGATACCATAATATCAAATAATGTGACAAATTTTATTTTTTTATGTCTAAAAATATAGATTTTATGTCTAAAATTTTTTGATGGCATTTTTATTAATAATTTATTATGTCGATTATTGTAATATTTAGTATTTGAGGTACCATTTCTATCTAACTACTTTTTCTCAATTAAAGTGTAATCACGAGGTGAGAAAAAGTGTACAAATGGTATATCAATTTAATAATGAACCTGGCTGAACATATTAAATTTATACCAAATAAATATCATAAAGCAATTAAAAAATTCTTTATGATTCTATACTATACAATTACTAAGTTAACCATTATCTTGATATTAAACTTTCTTTTAAAAACTTTAAAAGAAGCCCTTGTCATTACTATAGTATTTATGCCAGTACGTGGATTTGCTCAAGGTATTCATTCTAAAAAGAATTGGGTTTGTTGGATAATCACATTGTTAGTATTTGTAAGTACGCCATTATTCATAAAGTATTTTGATATTAGTTATCACCTTATATTATTTAGTTATCCACTGTTCATTTTAAATTTTATTATATTTGCTCCTAATGATACTAAGAAGAATCCATTAAAGAACAAGGGATTAAGAATAGCATTAAAGATAGTTAGTACAATAATTGTAATCGCTTATTACATTTATTCTCTAAATTATCAAAACATTATTAGTGATGCAATGTATTATGCAACAATAACCGCATTAATATCATTCCATCCAATAACATACAAATTATTCAAACAATCTAATTATAATTATAGGTATCTATAAATACATCCGGAGTATTTATTAATATAAAAATATTGTGGAAAGGAGATTATTATTGTGAGAGATTCAAGTGTATTTTTCTTCTATTGGTATGAAGGTGAAGAAGAATAAGTAGACTTTACGTCTACTTATTTTTTTGGTATCATGATTTTTATTTCAAATAAATTATTGATAATTGATCCAACCACACGAATACTTTCTTTGTTACTAAAAATAGAGCACAATCCAAAACCACTATTTCTATTCTTAGTTGAATAATTAACTTCACCTAGTTTATCAATATCAATATTATTGGTAAAGTTATTAACTATTTTTATATATTGATTACAATCATCTTCAAAAAAATACACGTAAATTAATCCCTCATTATCTGGAACCGCTTCAATGGCATTTGTTAGACAATTTCCAATTATTTTATTTAATTGCAAATAATTATTCATATCAATATTTAATTCTTTATCTTTATAAGAGTTCTTTATAATTATTTCAATATTATTATCATTATTAATAGTTAAACAATCACTAAAAACATGAATTA
>JAEEKO010000021.1 GCA_016282415.1 Caryophanales bacterium
CGAGCACGTCCAGTTCCTTTTTGTCTCCATGGCTTTCTTCCACCACCAGATACATCGCTACGTCCTTTAGTAGAACGAGTACCTTGACGAGTAGCAGCCATTTGTAAATCGATTGCTTTCTTTAAAACAATGTCATTTACTTCAATATTCCATACGCTATCACTTAATGTGATATCTTTTAAATCTTCGTTTTTAATATTTTTAACTTTAATCTTTGCCATCTAACTATTCTCCTTCATTTGAAGCTTCATTAGTGCTTTCTTCTACTGCTTCTGGTTTGCTAACTTCTTCAGTAGCAACTTCTTCAAGAGCAGCTTCTGTTTCAACTTCTTCAGTTGCTTCTACAGTTCCTTCAGTAGTTTCTACTACAGCTTCTTCAGCAGGAGCTTCTTCAACAACTTCGTCTACAACTGTTTCTTCAACATAACTTAAAATTTCTTCAGCATCTTTTTTATCTTTTTTAACTGCTGATTTAATTAAAACTAAAGATTCTTTTGCACCTGGAATATTTCCGCTAACTAAAATGTAATTTTCGTTAGCATTTGCTTCAATAATTTCAAGGTTTTGAATTGTAACTGTTTCAACACCCATATGTCCTGGAAGCTTTTTACCTTTTAATACTCTCATTGGTCTTAAAGTTCCCATTGAACCTGGTCTTCTATGATATCTAGAACCGTGTGCACTTGGTCCAGAATGTTGACCATGTCTTTTAATAACACCTTGAGTACCATGTCCTTTAGTAGTACCAGTAACATCTACGTACTCACCAGCTGTAAATAAATCAGCTGTGATTGTGTCTCCTAAATTATAATTTCCTTCTGCGTTTCTAATTTCTTTTAAGTAGCGCTTAGGATTTGTATTAGCCTTTTTAGCATGACCAATACTTGCTTTTGTTGCGTTTTTTTCTTTTTTGTCAACTACGCCTAATTGGATAGCGTCATAACCATCAGTTTCAACTGTTTTAACTTGAGTAACAACATTTGGTTGAACTTCAACAACAGTAACTGGAATTAATTTACCTTCTTTAGTAAATACTTGAGTCATTCCAATTTTGCGTCCTAAGATTCCTTTCATTATTTTTCCCTCCAAAATTTTTATAATTTGATATCGATATTAACACCACTTGGTAAATCTAAATGAGTTAATGCTTCGATTGTTTCTTTACTTGGTTCTTTGATGTCGATTAATCTCTTATGAGTACGACTTTCAAATTGTTCACGGCTATCTTTGTATTTGTGAACAGCTCTTAATACTGTGATCTTTTCGATTTCAGTAGGAAGAGGTACTGGTCCAGAAACAACGCCCCCAGTTCTCTTAACAGTGTCGATAATTTTTGAACAAGCTAGATCTAATGAACGATGATCATAAGCTTTTAAATTAATACGAACCTTGTTATTTGCCATATTTCATGTTCTCCTTTCGCCTATATCTAGTATAGACTCGCTCCGTAACGAATTACCTGATTTCTAGAATTGAATTAACAACTCATCCTAGCGTATCAGCAACCTCGCACATCTAAGCAGTCATACACATACAAATATATCACTAAATTCTATGAAATGCAAGCACTTTCTTGCAAAAAATTACATTAAAAAAGATACTCATTTTTTAATAATGAATATCTATTATTAATCTACTCTTGTGGAATAATTAACGAACCTTTTTCATTCATCTCTTTTGGGATAGCAATATCCATATATTTTAAGATGGTTGGTGCAACATCAGCAAGGGTTCCATAACTCTTTAATTTGATTTTAGGATCATTAATTACAAATGGAACACGTTCCATTGAATGAGTTGTTACCGGATTACCTTCTTCATCAATCATGGTATCAGCATTACCATGGTCAGCTAATAATACTATCGTATAGAAGTTTTCTTCCGCTTTCTCAATTAACTTACCTAAGCAAATATCTACCGCCATAATTGCTTTAATTGTAGCTTCATAATTACCAGTGTGTCCAACCATATCGGGATTAGCAAAATTACATAGAATAAAGTCATAATCTTCATCCATACAATTAATAACTCGTTTAGTTACATCAACAATGCTCATTTCTGGTTTTAAATCATATGTTGCTACTTTTGGTGATGGAATCAAGAATTTATCACAACCTTCGATTTCGCCATCATATTCACCATCAAAGAAATATGTAACATGAGCATACTTCTCAGTTTCCGCAACACGTGCTTGTGTTAAACCTAAATCACCAAAATAACGACCTAACGGATTAACTACATCAGCTTTATTATTTAATACTTTAGTTTTAATATTTTTATCAATCTTAACTAAAGTATAAACTTGTAAGTTTGGGAATAAGTAATGATCAAAATGACTAAAGTTCTTATCCGTTAAACTACGTATAATTTGTTTAGCACGATCAGTACGATAATTCATCCAGAATAATACATCATCATCTTTAATTAAACCTTCACGGTTAACAATAATTGGTTTTAAAAATTCATCAGTAACATTTTGTTCATAAAAGGCATTAATGATTTCTGGAACGCTACCTCCACGGTAACCTATGCCACCAGTAATTAAATTATAATAGTAATTGGTACGATCCCATTTTTGATCACGATCCATGGCATAATAACGACCACAGATAGTAGAAATAACACCACAGTCTTTTTCTTTAATCCATTCATTTAATTCATCATAGAACTTTAAGAAGTCCTTACTACCGGTATCACGACCGTCAGTTATTAAATGAAAATAAATATTTCTAAAACCAAGACTAGTTAATTTATCAAATACAATTTTAAAATGATTAATATCAGAATGAACACAACCATTGCTAAATAAACCCATCATATGAATACGTTTGTTTTTATCAATATCTTTAATTTGTTCATCTAATTCATTAGTGCTTAAAAATTCATCAGCAAGTTTTTTAGGTGATTTAATAATACGCCCTGCACCAATGGTCATATGACCAATTTCGCTATTACCAAATTGATTAGCATCAAGCCCAATCGGTTTACCAGAAGCTTCTAATAGAGCATGAGGATATTTTTGAAAGAAACTTTTAAAGTTATTAGGATTAGCAGCCCATATAGCATTACCTTTAGTTTCTTCACGGTAACCATAACCATCAAGTATTAATGTTAAAACCTTTTTCATCTTTAATCACCTTGTTCATTAATATAATAACATAAAATTTAATAATAAAAAAGATTAGATAAATACTTCCTTATCTAATCGTAATTTGTCAGTTATCGTCGCAATAAATTCGGAATTAGTTGGTTTGGCACGGTCATAATCAACACTATGTCCAAATAAATCTTCCATTAAATCATAATCACCGCGTGACCAACTCACTTCAATCGCATGGCGAATAGCACGTTCTACTCTGGAACTAGTAGTATCATATTCTAAAGCAACTTTAGGATATAACTCTTTAGTAATGCCTTTAATTCCAGGATCTTTATATAACATACTGATGCTTTCACGAATATATTGGTACCCTTTAATGTGAGAAGGAACGCCTAATTCATGTAATAGTTTACTGATACGTTTACTTAATAACGTTTCGGCATCATAATTGTAGGTATTGTTATTAACACACTCCGCAATACGTTTTTCTAGAATACGGAAATCTAATGGTTTTAAAATATAATAACTTACACGACATTCATTAGCTTTCTTAAGTAAATAATCATTTTTTAAATTAGACATAACAATAATATTATTAATTTTATAATCACGATGAATACTTTCTAAGAAATCAATACCATCAATATTATTAAAAATAATATCCGTAATTAATACATCAATTTTTAAACCCGCTTTAATTGCATCAATCGCATCACTTACATTACTAAATAAACCTTTTAGTTTAAATACTTCATGACCTTCAAAATACTCCTTAAAACTATCTAATACTTCGATGTTGTCATCGACAACGATTAAATTAATTTTTTCTTGCATTTTTCTCTCAACAATCTAGCGCACGATTTCATTATATATAAAAACAAGACAAAATACTAGAAAATATATTGTCTTGTTTTGTCAATAATTGTCAATTAATGTCATTTATAATTTATTAATAATGCTAATAATAGCGTTAACATTTAAACTGCTAGCCCCAATTACTACGCCATCAATATCCTTAATAGTTTTGATAGTATCAATATTTTCTTCAGTAATACTACCACCATATAAAACATCTAAATTAACATCATAGTAATTTCGAATTAATTTTTTAATGAACTTAACGGTACTAACAATTGCTTTCGTTGTTGGTACTTGACTGGTTCCAATCGCCCATACCGGTTCATAAGCAATAACAATGTTTTTTAATTCTTCTTTTGAAAAACTATTTAAGATATTAGCAATTTGGGTTTCTAAAGAAGATAATACTTCTTCGTTTCTTAAATCATTCACTGATTCCCCAATACATAATATTACTTTCATTCCATTATCAAAGCAGTTACGAATCTTTTCAATGATAATACGATCACTATCAAAAAAGTATTTCTTACGTTCGTAGTGTCCGACTATTGCATACTTACAACCCATACTAGAAAATTGTTTAGCAGTTATCTCACCGGTATATGCTCCTTTAGGATAAACCGAAACATCTTGAGCACCAAGTTTAAATTCCGCATCCTTAAATAAATACATATATAATGCAGAAGGACATACAATATAGTTTAATTTGGAAGTATCAATATTCTTTAATGCCTTTAAGTAAACTTCCATATCATTTAAAGTAAAATTGGCTTTTAAATTAGATACTAAATACTTCATATTAATCCTCAATTCCTTCAAATGATGCCATATGACCTAAAGTTAAATATTCAAGGGTTGCACCACCACCACTAGATACATAAGTAAATGAATCAGCATAACCTAAAATATTAATTGCGGCCGAAGTATCACCACCACCAATTACAACAGTTTTATTTGATGCTTTTAAAATACTAAATAAATCTTTAGTACCATTAGCAAATTTCATATCTTCATATTTACCAACCGTACCATTAACAAATATGGTATTAGAAAGATTAACAACATCTTTTATTTTTTCAATTGTTTTCATTCCAACATCACCGATAATGTCATCAACACTAACTTGATCAATTGTTTTGTAATCAACATATGATGAATCATAAGTGTTACCAACAATAACATCTAACGGTAGGATAATTTTATCTTTATATTCTAATAAAATGTTTTTTAAACGCGCAATTATTTCTTCGTTTAAACATACTAATGACTCACCAACATTGAAACCTAAAGTTCTTAAGCAAGTATTAGCTAAACCACCTGATAAAACTAAATAATCACATCTTTTTAACATAGCTTCAATCAAATCTAATTTATCATCAACTTTAGCACCGCCCATTAATACCGTAAATGGTTTAACAGGATTCATAACATATTTATCTAAATTTTCAACTTCTTCAATAACTAAGTAACCAACGCATGTTGGTAAAAGTTTAGCAATACCATTAGTTGAAGCATGTTTGCGATGTGAAGATGCAAATGCATCCATAACAAATACATCGCCAAAACTACTCCAGTAATCAGCTAACCCTGCATCATTTTTACTTTCTAGCTTATAAGGTAAATCTTCATAACGGGTATTCTCCATTAATAAGACTTCACCAGGTTTTAAATTAGCAACCATTACGTCAAGTTCAATTCCGCGCGTTTTAGGCGAAAACAGAACAGGGCGATTTAACAATTCCGCTAAACGTGCTTGAACTGGTTCTAGCGAATTCTTTTTTAAATCATCTTCTAATTTAATTTTTCCTAAATGTGACATTATTACAATACGACAATTTTTACTAATTAAATAGTTGATTGTTTTTAAAGATTTTTTAATTTTGGTATCATCGGTTATTTTACCTAGAGACATTGGTACATTAAAATCACAACGTAAAATAACACGTTTATTATCAAGATCCATTTCTTCAATATGTTTCATATTATCACCATTTTAATTATAGTATAATTTGGTTTTTTTGCCAATAAAAAAGAGATTGTAAAATCTCTTAATTATCTTATAAAATAATGAAATAAATTATTTCAAGAATTACAAACATTGGTAACGCAAATTTCCAAATATGTTTTAACCAAGTTTTGTATGAAATACCAACATATTGTAATCCGAAGATTAATCCAATACTAGTTGGTAATACAAACATCATTAAACCATACATAGAAGTAAATACTAAACTTACAGCACTTACGTCTTTTGGGAATATACTTGCAAAGAAACCACCAATATTATAAGCAGTAAATCCATAGTCTACATTAAATAAACTTGTGATCATACCAACAACTGATACTAAGAATGGAGCTAATTTACTATTAGCATCTGTAATAGCATTAGCAATTGTTGGGATAAATGGGCTCATATAAACTACGATAAATACACAATATGCAAATGGTACTAATAAAATAGGTTTAATAAACGCTTTAATACCATCAATCATATTTTCAAATAATTCATCAATTTTAACACCATATACAATAGTAACGATGATTGTTGCAATTGATAATAATACGATTGATGCTTCTAAAGCAAATGCACCAAATGCAGCAACATTACCTAATAAATATTTAAAGATAAAGAAATCTTTTCCAATATGTACTTCGTTAATCTTTGTTAATAAGTCAGTGAAGATTTTTGTTTCATGAATACTATTCCAGTTAACAAAACCTAATACCATAATAACAAATAATACAGCGAATAATACAATCATTGGCCATGTAGAAGCTTTCTTAACTTCAACATCATTAGCAAGTGGATCAACTAATTCTAATGCATTTTTATTTTTCTTTACACTGATTAATCTTAAAACAGTGAAAACATTAAATCCAATGTATGCAATAGCGAAGATAATCCATTTAGCTACCATTAAATCAGTTAATTTACTTCCTGCATAATAAACGAAGAAAGAAACAACTTCAGTACCATAAGTAGCACCTAAAACACCAACTAAAATAGAACCAAATGATAAACTAAATGCAGCAATCTTATCCATTTTTAATTCCGCACAAATTGAAATTAATAATGGCATAAAGATAAGAACTACTAACCATTGAGAACTAAATGCAGTGAAGATAGCTACTAATAATGAAGTAACTAATGCAAATGCAATTTCCTTTCCTTTTAAGAATTTCGCGAATTTGCTAACAAGACTTTTATATCCACTAGTTTTACTAACTACACCATAGAACATAGCGATAGCAACTAATAAAACAATTTGAATTACAAAATAATAAACACTATAGAATGGAACAGTAAATATTTCATGTAATCCTAAACGAGTATAATCAGCTTTTACAAATTCAGCACCTTGGAATGAGCCACCTTTAATAATCCAAGTTAATACTACTGCTAGTATAAATACAATTGCTACAGCAAGAAATAAACCATTTTTCTTTTCTGCAACTTCTGCTTTCTTTTTCATATTCTACCTCCTAATAAAATTATAACACAAAAAAAAGACTAGCAATAGTCTTTTTTTGTTATATTTTAGCTTAATCTTGTGGTTTCATTAATGGGAATAAAACGACATCGCGAACTGATTCTTGATTGAACATTAACATCATTAAACGATCAATACCAAATCCAAGTCCACTAATAGGTGGCATACCTTGTTCCATAGACATTAAATAATCCTCATCTAAGTCCATCGCTTCATCGTCACCATTTTCTTTGGCCTTTAATTGTTCTTCAAAAGAAGCACGTTGTTCAAATGGATTAACTAACTCAGAATAAGCATTACATAATTCCGTTCCACACACAACTACTTGGAATACATCAGTGCGAGTTTTATCATTATCATTTCTTCTAGCTAATGGTTTTAAAACTGCTGGATAATTATAAATAACCGTTGGATTAACAATGTTTGCACGAATCTTTTTCTTATATAAGAAATCAATTACTTGACCAATAGATTTATACTCTTCCATATCACCAAAACTAAATAAACCAGCTTCAACAACCTTTTTCTTTAATTCATCTACATCATCAATTGTTAAAGCATCAAATCCTAATACATTAATTAATTCTTGGCAATAATCAACTTTTTTCCATTCACCACCAAAATCAATTTCATGACCTTGGTAATTAATAATATTTGTTCCTAAAACTTCATTAAATAAATCTTGAATAAATCTCGTAAAGAATTTAATGTTATCTTCATAATTCCAATAAGCAACATAATATTCTACTTGAGTGAATTCTTGTAAATGTTGAGGATCCATTCCTTCATTTCTAAAACATTTTGCTAGTTCATAAACGCGATCAAATCCACCAGCAATACATTCCTTTAAATAACATTCTGGTGCAATTCTTAAATTACAATCTAAGTCTAAAGCATTATGATGCGTAAAGAAAGGTTTAGCAGTAGCTCCAGAAACAGCAGTTTGAACAATTGGAGTTTCAACTTCTAAGAAACCATTTTCTGCAAAATAACGATGTAAGAACGCATATACTTTACTACGACCTAAGAATACTTTTCTCGATTCTTCGTTAGTAATTAAATCAGTATATCTTTGACGATACTTAATTTCAGTATCTTGAAGACCATGGAATTTTTCAGGAAGTGGTCTTAATGCTTTGCCTAAAAATTCAAAATTTGCTACTCTTAATGTTTTTTCACCAGTTTGAGTAGTGAAGATTTCACCTTCAGCTCCAATAAAGTCTCCAGTATCTATTAACTTTTTAAAGAATTCATACTTTTCTTCACCAACTGAATCAACTTTCATTTCAAGTTGCATATCAGCTTCTAAGTCTCTAATTCGAACAAATGATAACTTACCCATTTTACGCGCAAAAACGATACGTCCTGCGATTTTAACATCAGTAACACCATCAGCTAATACCTTAGCTTCTTTTAAGGTATGAGTACGTTCAAATTTTTCAGGATAAGGATTACAGTAGTTTTTAATTTCTTCTACTTTATTTCTTCTTACCATTTCTTGTTCAGAGTATGTTCTTTCCATAATATCACTCATTTCTCGAAAAAATTATAACAATTTTTGATAACAAAAACAATGCTATTATACTAAAAAAATGATTTTTTGCAATAAAAAACATCTGAGTAATTCAGATGTTATTCATAATCAATAGTTTGCTCTACGTATTTAACAGGTTCGTATACACTACCAACAAACCAAGCTTCATTAGTTGATTTGTCACGAATGATATACATAAATGGTTTATCAAACGTTAAATCGATTTTTTCGACAGGAACTTCATATTTATAATCAAAGCCACAATCAATTGCACCTTTACCACCTAAAGCAGTAACAGCAGCCGCTTTAATACCTTCGTTAGAGAATTCAATAGTTGCTTGATGAGTAGCTTCATTAATATATGATTTACTCTTAGTTAAATTTGATAAATCAGCTTTATCAGGATCAAAGATATCAGTAATTCCTAATTTTGATAAATCTTTAATAAAGTTTAACTTATAGTCATATTTAAACATTGGAATATAACCAGATATTTCTGTTACAACACCATCTTTAAAATTATTTAACTTAATATCTTTTAAATTATTAATAATTGTATTAATATCATCAGCTTTAACAGTCTTAATATAACTATCTAATGATACACTAGTAGGCATAATAGCTACATATTGTAATGTTGTATTGTTGTAAGTTTTTAAATCTTTAGCAAATACTTTTACGTTACTATCTACATAGAATTCAAAATCAGTTGATGAGCTAATCTTTTTATAGTTTGTCTTAATTTCACTAATATATTTATCTAAGTAAGCATCAATGTCTGTGATTTCATCACCGCAATAGCCTTCATCAGAACTTAACCATTTATCGTATTCCTCTTTAACTGTTTTACGAATACTTTCTTCACCAATTGTTGTATAAATATCATATTTATTAATAACCGCACCAATTTCAGCAGATTTAACTTTATAACTTACATCTTTAAATGATAATTGATGATAATCAACAGAAGATAAAGCTCCTACGTATTTTCCATAATCTTCATGACTAAATTCAACATAGTAATCTTCATGTTCACTTTGAATCTTTTTATCCCATTCCATATCTATTGCTAAAGCATTTAATAAAATGAAATCCTCATCAGAAATATCATCGTATAAATGATCAATTAAACCAAATGTCTTTTCACTAACCCAAGAATTTAATGCATCTGGTTTTTTAAATGAATCATAAACTACATTAGCATTATATTTTGTTGATAATGTTTTAATGTAAGCATCTCTTACATCCTTTTTATATGATTCTTTAATGAACATAGCATTTGCAAATGACATATGTTCATTATTTGGATAAGTGCGATTGTTATAAGTTCCTAAGATATTAGTAATTTGTTTCTTAGAATTACCTTTCGTACCTTCATTTAACATTTCAAGAGCATATTTAATTGATAAAGGACTATAAACGTTATTTTTCTTGTTATTTTCTAATTGTAAGAAATATAAATCGAAGGCTTCAATACTATTACCAGTAAGTTGATAATCAGCATACTTATTTACTTCAACAACATTAGTACTTCTAGTAGTTGTTTTATTTGATTTAACCATTCTAAATCCAAATAATCCTACTGCAGCAAGAATTATTGCTCCGATAACAATTAGAATTAATGCCACAACGCCAATTACAATTAGAATTACTGGATTAAATTTCTTTTTTGCTTTTTCTTCTGTTTCTTCAATGATGATTGGTTCTTCCTTTTTATCCACTTTCTATTCACCTCTATGATAATTATAGCATAAAAAAATCACTTTAAAAGTGATTTTAACGATTTAATTTAAATCTTTCTTTTGGATCTAATACTTTCTTTCTTAAGCGAATATCATCAGGAGTTACTTCAACATATTCGTCTTCTGCAATAAACTCTAAAGCTTCTTCCAAAGTAAAAGTTCTTGGCTTAGTTAATTGAATAGCTTCATCTGTTCCTGATGCACGTGTATTAGTAAGGTTTTTGTTCTTACATGGGTTAACATCGAGGTCATTTTCACGATTATGTAATCCAATAATCATACCAATATATACTTCAGTGGCTGGTTCAATAAATAATTGACCACGATCACTTAAGTTAAATAATGAGTAACCTAATGCTTTACCATTTTCCATAGAAACCATAACACCATTTTTACGATGAGTTATATCACCAACATATTTCTTATATTGATCAAATGAACGAATCATGGTTCCTTCGCCTTTAGTGTTAGTAATGAAAGCGCTACGGTAACCAATAAGACCACGAGTTGGAGCACTAAATTCAAGATGAGCTTCACCGTTTTCAGATGATACTACTTCTAATACACCCTTACGTTCTTGAATATCATTGATAATAGTACCTTGATATTCTTCTGGAACATTAACAATAACATGTTCAAATGGTTCCATCTTAACCCCATTTTCTTCATGCATTAATACTTCTGGTTTAGAAACACTCAATTCATAACCTTCACGACGCATATTTTCAAGTAAAATTGATAAGTGTAGTTCCCCACGGCCTGATACTTTGAATCCATCTTGATTTGGTAATGGTTCAACTTCAAGTCCAACATTAGTTTCTAATTCTTTATCTAATCTTTCTTTGATGTGACGATTAGTTAATAATTTACCACTACGTCCAACAAAAGGAGAGTTATTAACAAGGAAATTCATTGATAATGTTGGTTTTTCAATATAAATTGGATCTAATGGATCAATCTTATCTTTAGTATTAATAGTATCACCAATTGAAATATCAGCACATCCCGCGATAGTCACGATATCACCATAATATGCAACATCTTTTTCCACTTTGTTTAATCCTTCGTTTACAAATAATTTTGTTACTTTAAAGGATTCAATCTTACCATCATTTTTAACTAATGATACTAATTCGTTGCTTTTAATCTTACCTTTAGTAATACGACCAATTCCTAAACGGCCAATATATTCATCATAACCTAAATTAGAAATTTGTAATTGTAGGTTATCATTTTCATTACCTTCGAATGGTTTAACTTGCTTAATAATCGTATCTAAAAGGGGAGTTATATCACTACCAGGAGTATTTATATCATAAGTAGCAATACCTTGTTTAGCAATACCATAGATAATTGGGAAGTCTAATTGTTCATCAGTAGCATTTAATTCCATAAATAAATTAAATGTCATATCAACTACTTCTTCAGGACGAGCATCTTTTTTATCAATCTTATTAATAAATAGGATTGGTCTTAAGTTTTGTTCTAGTGCTTTCTTTAATACAAACTTAGTTTGAGGCATTGGACCTTCTTGACTATCTACTAATAGTA
>JAEEKO010000022.1 GCA_016282415.1 Caryophanales bacterium
GAAATAGTTTATGATTTCTTTGATAAATTAAAAAGTATGACAAAGGGTTATGCTTCATTTGATTATGAATTATGTGGTTATAAAGCTAGTGATTTATTACGTATGGATATTTTAATTAATGGTGATCCAGTAGATGCTTTATGTTTAATTGTTCATAAAGATTTTGCGTATTCTCGTGGTAGTAAGATTGTTAAAAGTTTAAGAGAAATTATTCCACGTCAAATGTTCCAAGTTCCAATTCAAGCATCAATTGGTACTAAGGTGATAGCTCGTGAAAATATTAGTGCTTTAAAGAAAGATGTTTTAGCAAAATGTTATGGTGGTGACGTTTCCCGTAAACGTAAACTTCTAGAAAAACAAAAAGAAGGTAAAAAGAGGATGAAAATGGTGGGTTCGGTAGAAGTTCCACAAGAAGCATTTTTAACGATCTTAAAAACGGATAAGTAATATGAAAAGAGCAGTTTATATTCATGTCCCATTTTGTAAAAAGATTTGTTCCTATTGTGATTTTTGTAAAGTATTAATTCGTGATGAATGGGTAAATAGTTATATTAAAGCACTAGCAAATGAAATCGATGAGTATTATTTAGGGGATGAAGTTAAATCAATTTATATTGGTGGTGGAACACCAAGTGCCTTAAAGCTTATTGATTTATTAAAATTATTTGAAGTAATAAGAAAATTCAAAAGAAGTCCTGATTGTGAAGTAACATTTGAATGTAATTTAAGTGATATTAATGATACTTTATTAAAAGTATTAAGAGAGAATAATGTAACCAGGATTAGTATTGGGATTGAGTCATTTAATCCTAATATGTTAGAAATAATGAATCGCGAAAGTGATTTTAAAGATGCTTTAAATAAAATTAATTTATGTAAGTATTATAAATTTAATAATATTAATATCGATTTAATGTATGGGATTGCCGGGCAGACTTTAAATGATTTAAAAGAAGATTTAAAATTGTTTTTAAAACTTCCGGTAACCCATATTAGTACTTATTCTTTAATTGTTGAAAATAATACCGTAATTAAATTAAAAAACATTGGTAATGTTTCGGAAGATTTAGAAGCAGAAATGTATGATTACATTGTTCGTAAGCTAAGAGGTGCTGGTTTTAACCAGTATGAAGTTAGTAATTTTAGCAAAGTTGGATATGAATCAATTCATAATTTAACTTACTGGCATAATGAAGAGTATTATGGCTTTGGATTAAATGCTTCTGGATTTATTGATGATGTTCGTTATACTAATACTGCTTCATTAACTAATTATTTAAATTTAAAATATGATCGTGATAGTATGTTAATGACGAAGAAACAAAAAATGGATGATGAAATAATGCTTGGTTTAAGATTGGTTGAAGGAATTAATATTAAAGAATTTAATGAAAAGTACCAAGAAGATATTTTTGAACTGTATCCAATTAAACCATTACTAAATAATAAAGATTTAATTTTAAAGTATGATCGTTTGTTTATTAATCCTAATAAGCGCTATGTCATGAATAGTATTTTATTAAAAATGATTTAGTATATTTTAATTAAAAATAGTAAAACTAATAATGGTGATAATATGAAAAAATGGTTATTATTAATTATTAGTTTTTTTATGTTTACAAATTCTGTTTGTGCTGAGGAGTTAAAACCATATTTAACTGATCTAGAAATAACTAATGGTGTTAATACTCTTAATTTTGATAAACATAATGATTTATATACTATTAATGTTTATGAAGATGTTGATGCTTTAGATATTTCTTATAAAACGGATAATGATAATACTAAAGTTTCCGTTGTTGGTAATGAACTTACTGATTCGGTAAATGATATCTATATTAATCTAGATAATGATGGTAAAACTAATTCTTATCACTTAATTGTTAATAAGATCGGTGATTCAAAACCAGTATTTTATGAAATACCTGGTGATGAACAAATAAAAGATAATAAATTAATGCAATTAATTATAGTAATTGGTTATGTTTTTATTAATGTTATTATGATTAAGATTTTGTTTTATAAAAAAAGAATCCATTAGGATTCTTTTTATTTGAATAGTTCTAAATAAGTTTCGTATGCTTTAATACTATCAGGATTAATATAATTTTTAGATTCAATATTTTTAGCCTTTAATAAACTATTAATAACATTTTGGGTAAAATAAGGATTTCTAATTAATAGGGGACCAATTAATAATGAACCATAAAAGTTTTGATACTTAAAACCTTCTTTATTTTTATGAGGAGCATAGCCATTACCATGACTAACTTTAAATAAATTACTTGAGTAATTCTTAAATAATACTTGATGATTTAAGAATCCAATTATTTTTTGATTATCGTTAGTTAAGTATAATTGTTCACCAACTGTTCTAAATGGGGTTTCTTTGCTTTCATAATCAAATAAATTTAAGCACTTAATTGTATCTTTATTTAAAGTTGTATAACTCTTACCAAATAGGATGTTGCTGTTGCCAGTAGCAATAATAAACTTACCAGCATCAAGATATTTTTTTAAATCACCGTGGTATTTAACAATATCTTCTAATGCGATTAGGATATTATTTTCAGTACCACTACCTACATAAATTAAATCATATTTATTAAAATCAATCTTATCATCAACGGTAATAAAATCAATTTGATATTCAACATTATTATTTTCTAAATAATCTTTAATTGCTAAGATATTACCATTTTCACCATAAAGATTTAATAAATCATAATATAAATGGGCTACTTTAATCATTTTAAATCCCCCTTAAGTATTTGCTTAATATTATAAGTCATATCGAAACATACCATTGTGTATATTGGCTCATTAACTTCAGTTAGTAAAGTTTTTAAATCACTTAATTCTTCCACTAAAACTAATTTCTTAGTATCAATATTAGCTAATGCTAAACGATTTAAAATATCATATTTAAAGCGACCAATAATAAAAATCTTATTAACATTTTTATCTTTTAATAATTCAAATTCAACATCATATAACCAGGATAGATCATTAAATTTATAACGCCTAGAAACATTATCAAATCCTAAAATAACACTCTTTTTACCTTTAGTATTAGTAATATATTTTAATGATTGATAGTAGCTTAGAGCATTTTCATTTTTGCTTTCTAACATAATAAAAGGATTATTGTTATAAGTATAACTATTAGCACGTTTGCTAAATACTTTATCACTATTTAATTCTTTTAGAATATCTTTTTCATCAATACCTAATTCACTTAATACAGAATAACAAGCTAGAGTAGCATAAGCAGTATATAGTTGATCCTTAACAATATGAATTTTGCTTTTATTAATTGTTATTTCTTGTTTTTCTAAATTAACATTAGTGGCCATATATTTTAATGGATCACGTTTAAAGTTACAGTTAGTACAATAGTAAGAACCAATGTGCCCATAATGATAATAATTATATTTGATTTTATGGTGACATTTAGGACAGTAACCATAGTCTAGATTATTAATTGCTGGTTTAGTAAAACTATCAGTTGTTTTATCAATACCATATTTAACAATATGACATTTCGTATTGGTTGCAAAATGGTTAACAATAGGGTCATCACCATTAATAATTAATTTAGTATAATTAGTTATCTTTCTAAAGATAAATTCCCCAATTGAATCGGTAGTACCACTTCTAGCTGGTTGATCACGGGTAATGTTAGTTATGACTAAATGGGTAATACAATCTTTAGGAAAAGCCATATGAATATGACGCTCATCGGCTTCGAGTAATAAGACATCAGCTTTCATGCGTCCAAAGATATCACAGTTATTTAAGATAATGGTACATAATGCTCTAACACCGTTAGATCCACTATTATTAAAGACAACTTTATAACCTAAATTGGTAAGAGTAGTATTAATTAAATTACAAGTTGATCCTTTTCCTGATGATCCAGTTACAACAATAAAATATTTTGGATATTTAATTTTTGTTAAGATCCGACGATTTAAATTGAAGGTAATACTTCCAGGATAAACACTGCCGTTTTTATGTGCAACATGGCAACACCATGATAAAAATTTATTTAATAAAATTAGAAATGCTCGATACATTTTATTCACCCATAACCATTATAACAATAAATTGATTTAAAATCTATAAATAATATATTTTGATATGTTCTGTCGAATCGCTAGTATTTAGTTTAATTATCTGTTAAATTAACCATGGTGATTTAATGGAAATATACTATAAAAAAGATACTTTATTTGTAAACGTTGATGAGTACTTAAATGGGAGTAGTATGAGTAATATTAGAAAGAAGGTATTTAGTATTATTGATGATTATGATATTGAAAATATTGTTCTTAATATTATCGGAAATGTGGAGGATACCCAGCTACTTGATAACTTTATTCGTGAATATAAAATGAAATATGACGGTAATATTACAATTAAATAAAATAAAGATTGATTATTCAGTCTTTTTTTGATACAATATTCCTGGCTTTAAAAAAGCAAATAAGCATGTTTATGGAGTTGTTCTAACGAGTGCCGAAGAGGTGTTAGGAAACGTTGAAATAAACAGGTGTTAAAAACGAAGGAGGGATTTTTTATGGCCGTTGTTTCTATGAGTTATTTATTAGAAGCAGGAGTTCAATTTGGTCATCAGACTAAAAGATGGAATCCAAAAATGAAGGAGTATATTTTTACTTCAAGAGATGATATTTATATTATCGACTTACAAAAAACGCAAGATTTAATGGAAGTTGCTTATAACGCTATTAATGAAATTGCAAAAAATGGTGGTACTTTCTTATTTGTAGGTACTAAAAAACAAGCTCAAGAAGTTAGTAAGGAAGAAGCAGAAAGAAGTAATTCATTCTATGTAACTGAAAGATGGTTAGGTGGAACATTAACTAATTTCCGTACAATCCGTAGTCGTGTTAAACGTCTTGAAACTATTGAAGAAATGGAAAAAAATGGTACTTTAGCATTATTACCTAAAAAAGAAGCTATTGGACTTAAAAAAGAATATGAAAAATTAAACCGTGTTTTATGTGGTATTCGTGGTATGGTTAAAATGCCTCAAGCATTAATCATTGTTGATCCTAAAAAGGAAATTAATGCAATTAAAGAAGCCCGTAAATTAAATATACCAGTATTTGGTTTAGTAGATACTAACTGTGATCCAGATGATGTTGACTATGTTATTCCTGGTAATGACGATGCTGTTCGTTCAGTAAAAGTTGTTTTAGGAGTTTTAGCAAATGCTATTTGTGAAGCTAATGGCTTAGAAATGGTAGATTACATTACTGAAGAAGATAAGAATACTGAAACTAAAGAAGAACCTAAAAAAGAAGCTAAAGCTGAAAAAACTGAAAAAGTTGAAGAAGTTAAAGAAGAAAAAGTAGTTGAAGAAAAAGTTGAAGTTAAAGAAACTAAGAAGGCTGCTAAAAAAGAAGCTAAAGTTGATTATTCTGCAATGACTTTAACTGAATTAAAAGCTGTTTGCAAAGAACAAGGAATTAAAGGTTATTCTTCTTTAAAGAAAGACGAAATTATTGAATTATTAAATAAATAAAAGGGAGATAATTATGGAAATTACTGCATTAATGGTTAAAGAGCTTCGTGAAACTAGCGGAGCTGGTATGTTAGATTGCAAAAAAGCCTTAGTTGAAGCTAATGGCGATATGGAAAAAGCAATCGATTGGTTAAGAGAAAAAGGTATTGCTAAAGCTGATAAAAAAGCAAGTCGTATTGCTGCTGAAGGTTTAGCTCAAATCTTTATCAATGGAAATAAAGCCGTTGTAATTGAAGTTAATTCAGAAACTGACTTCGTTAGTAAAAATGCTGAATTTACTGATATGATTAATGTTATTGGTAACGCTATTTTAAATAGTGATGCTGATAACTTAGAAGCTGCATTAGAAGTTAATACTCCTAATGATGGTAAAGTTAGCGAATTAATCGTTAGCAAAACTGCTAAAATTGGTGAAAAATTATCATTCCGTCGTATGGAAGTAGTTAATAAAACTGATTCAGAAGTATTTGGTGCTTACTTACATATGGGTGGTAAAATTGCATCATTAATTGTTTGTGATGGTGTTTCTGAAGAAGTTGCTAAAGATGTTGCAATGCAAGCTGCAGCTATGAAACCTCGTTATTTACAAGAAACTGATGTTCCTGATGAAGAAGTAGCTCGTGAAAGAGAAGTATTAACTGAACAAGCTATGAACGAAGGTAAACCAAAAGAAATCGCTGAAAAAATGGTTGAAGGACGTATTAAAAAATTCTTCAAAGAAATTTGTTTAGTTGATCAAGCATTTATTAAAGATGGTGACATCGATGTTAAAACATATGTTAAAAACAATGGTGGAACTGTAACTAAGATGGTACGTTATGAAGTTGGCGAAGGTATGGAAAAAAGAGAAGATAACTTTGCTGAAGAAGTAATGAACCAAGTAAATGGAAACTAAAAAACTAACGTAACGTTAGTTTTTTTATTTTTCATTAATTTTACATAATTATTAAAAATGACTTAAAGGAAACCACAATATTTGTTATAATATTAGGTATAGGTGGTATATATGAAAAAAATTATTAGATTTGTTATTTATGGAATATTATTTAGTGCAGTTATATTTGCCTTTATTTATATTGGAACTTATGATTTTAAAGATAAAAAGAAAACAGCTAACGAACAAGTTGCTTTAAAATTTTCATCAATTAAAAATGATAATAAGTTTGTGGAAGTAACAATGGATCAAGCAATTAATATTGTTAAAAACGATGGTTTAATATTATTTGCTAATCCGAAAAATAAATGGGCAGATAAATATGCATATATTTTAAATGAAGCCGTTCGTGATACTCGTATCAAAAATGTAGCAATTATTGATGTTACGGTTGATCGCCAACAAAATTCATTAAAGTATCAAAAATTAATTAAAGCTTTAGGTGACTATGTTTTATATGATGATTTAGACAATGCTCATCTTTATATGCCAACATTTATCATTATCAAAGATAAAAAAATAATATATTTTGATAATGAAACAGCCATGAATTATGGTTACGTTGATTTTGATAAATATTGGACTCCTGAATTAGAAGAAACAAAAAAGAATATGTTATTAGATGGTATTAATGAATATTTAAGGGTTGATTAGAAATGAATGAAGAAAAGAAAAGTAAAATATTTTTTAGTTTATTCTTTATATTGATAATTGGAATTGTTTTAGCAGGAACTTATTTCTTATATTTTGATAAACCAGATACTAAAGAAAAAATTATCAATATTAGTAAGAAAGTAAAGAAAAATAAGAATAAAGATTATATTTATTATGATAACTTTGAGGTTATTAGTGAAGAATTAGCATTAACCTATAAAGAACCTGTAATTAATTTTAAGGGTAGTGATATTAAAGAACTTAATGATAAATTAAAAGAAGCTGCTGCTAAGGTTAAAGGTAATGTTAAAAAGTATAGTGCTGCTAGTGAAGAAGAAAAAGCTAGTGTTGATATTTGTCCTGATGATATCTTTACCGCAACAATGCGTGAGTATGACACTTATCAATACAATCATTTTTTAAGCTTAGTCGTTCGTGAATATACATATCGTTGTGATCATACTCCAACGCTTAATAAGTACGAAGCTTATGTCTTTGATATTACCACTGGTAAATACTTAAACCAAAGTGAAGTATTAAAAGCTAATGATTTATTATTTAGTAAAGTTCAAACGGAAGTAAGGAATCATTTATCGAATGTTAGTTTAGAATTAAATGAAGGTGAAGTCATTAATATTGAAAAAACTATTAATGGTTTAAATGATGAAGCTGCTATTTATGTTGATAATGATGGTGTTATTAATGTAGAATACATTGCAAAAACCGATAATAGTAATTATAATGATAGTATAATAATTAAATAAGGAGATATTATGGAATTTGATATTATTGAAACAGAATTAAAAATGGATAAAGCAATTGAAAACTTAGAAAGTCGTTTAACAACAATTCGTGCTGGTCGTGCTAATCCATCAATGCTTAATGGAATTATGGTTGAATGTTATGGCTGCCAAAGCCCAATTAACAGCTTAGCAAATATTTCCGTTGTTGATGCTCGTCAATTATTTATTAAACCTTTTGATAAATCAATCATCAAGGATATTGAAAAAGCAATCTTTGAAGCTAATTTAGGTTTAACCCCAACAAATAATGGGGAAGTGGTTATTTTAACAGTTCCAGAATTAACTGAAGATAAACGTAGAGAATATGTTAAACAAGCAAAAAGCGTTGGTGAAGAGGCTAAAATTGCTTTAAGAAATATTCGTCAAGATGCTAATAATGCTATTAAAAAACTTGAATTACCTGAAGATCAAGAAAAAGCAAATCTTGATGATGTTCAAGATTTGATTAACAAGTATAATGCTAAAGTTGATGAAGTAATGAAAGCTAAAGAAAACGAATTAATGGAAATTTAATTTGTTTAAATCATATAATTATGATACAATAATGATTAGAAGGAGATGTTATAATGAGTACAGTCTTATTATCTATTTTAATATTTGGAGGTATTGGTATTGTTGTATTAGCAATTTTGTTAATCTTAATTGTTATCGGCATTTATAATAAAATTGTTAATGCTAAAATGAAAGTTGATAATCAATTTGCACAAATTGATGTTCAATTAAAACAACGATTCGATTTAATTCCTAACTTAGTAGAAACAGTTAAGGGATATATGAAACATGAATCAGAAACACTTGAAAATGTTATTAAAGCACGTAATACATATTTAACTGCAGCTACACCAGAAGATAAGTTAGAAGCAAATAATCAAGTAACTCAAGCAATGAATAAGTTATTTGCATTATCTGAAGCTTATCCTGATTTAAAAGCAAATGACAACTTTAAAGATTTACAAGCATCTGAAAAAGAAGTTGAATCTAAAATTGCTTATGCTCGTCAATTCTACAATGATGCAGTTATGAAATATAATGGATTAGTTATGAGAGTTCCAAGCAACATCGTAGCAATGATTTTTGGTTTCAAAGCAATGCGTTATTTTGAAGCTGAAGCAGAAGAACGTCAAAACGTTAAAATCGAATTTTAAAACTAACGAAAGTTAGTTTTTTTATTGCATAAAAAAATAAAATTAATCATATTTTTTACTATGGAGGCAGATAATGGAAAATATAATTAATTTTAAAAAAGATATTAAATTTGATACGATGATTTATGAAATCAGTGAATTAAATATTGATCATGATTATCAAGTTAATGATTATACTATTAATGGTAATTATGTTATTAATGGTACCTATAAAGATAGTGAAATCAAAATCGGTAAAGAGACATTTAATTATACTATTCCGTTTACCGTAGAGTTAAATAATAATGTAGATTTAAACACGGTAACATTAGAAATAAATGATTTTGATTATCAATTTAATAATAATATCTTAAGTATCAGTATTAATAATTTATTAACTTATGAAGAAGTATTAACGGATTTATTTCAAGAAATGGATGACGAATATCGCGATGATGACGATATAGAAGCTTTAATTGATGTTGAACCAGAAATCAGTGATAACGTTAGCGAAGAAGTCCCAGTTGAAGCTGACAGTTATGTTAAATATAAAATTCATATATTAAAAGATAATGAAACAATAGATGATCTTTGTCAAATATATAAGATTAGTAAATCAACTATTTTAAATTATAATCATGATGAATTTAGTGTTGGATCAAAAATAATAATTCCTAATGAAGAATAGAAATGCCATTATTGGCAATGTTAAAGTAAAAAATGGAGTGGTTTATAAAAAACATAATAAAGATAATTTCTTACTGTTTGATTATTTAAATAATCATAACTTTAATAATATTCCTAATTATCAAATTCAAGATGGTTATTTAACATATCCGTTTATCGAAGATTATAGTATTAATAATGATTTAAAAGCTAAAGAATTAATCAATATTATTGCTAATTTACATAATAAAACGGTATATACGAAGAATATTGATATTGAGAAAATCAATAAATTAAAAGATAAGTACTTAAACCATCTTAATTATTATCGTAACTATTTTTATAATTATTTTAATGCTAATATTAACAAGGAATTTTATAAACCAAGTGCATATTTAATTTTGAGGAATTATGCTTTTATTATTCGTTATTTGGATGATGCAATTAAAGAAGTTAATGAGTGGTATGACATAGTAAAAGCTAAAAATAAAGTTAGATTAAGTGTGGTTCATAATAATTTAAACCTTAATCATTTAATTTTAAATAATAACAATTATTTAATAAGTTGGGATCACTATAAAAATGATTTTCCGGTAATCGATTTGGTTATTTTTTATCAAAATTATTTTAACGATTTAAATTTTGAAGATTTATTTAAGGAATATCTTCAGATTTTTCCATTAAATGATGATGAAATGAAATTATTTAAAATATTGTTATATTTAAATTTTAAATATGATAATAATGATTTAGAATTAACAAGATTAAAAAATAATACAATATTTATTTTATACTTACAGAAAACTGATGCACTTATAAAGGTATTATAAAATACCTTTTTTTTTAAGTTTAATAATGTTATAATATTTTCAGAATAGGAAGATAGTATGAATAAGAAGGGTTTCGTATTTGTTGAAACAATTATCGTTATAGCAGTTCTTATTACAGCATTATTATTGATATATGCTGGTTTTGTTAGTGTTTTAAATAACGAAAAAGTTCATTCTTATTATGATGACCCGGTTTATTTATATCGTTCGATATATTTAAAAACTTTTTTAGAAAAAAATAACACCAGTGTTTTATTTAATGGTGTTGATGAAAATGGTATTATTCGTTTTAACTGTAATTATCAAGGTTTAATCGAAGATTATGGTGATGTTTCTTTAAATACCAATGCGTTTTGTGAAACTTTATTATCCGCAATTAATGTCGATAGTTTATATCTAACTCAATATAATATTAATGATTATAAGAATTGTCCAAACTTTTATTCAGAAAATAGTTCAATTACGCCATCGGAAATGTGTTTGAAATTAGAAAATTTAATGGATTATCCAACTTATGATTATTTTAGAACGTTACGTAGTTATGGCGATGATAATAATTTGATTTCAGGTTATCGTATGATTTTAGTTTATCGTAATCTATTATCTGATGTTGAAGAATGTGCTGAAAATGATACAGTTTGTCGTGAGAATGAGTATTATGAGAATTATTATACTTCATTAAAATTAAAAGACGCGCATACGGAGAATAAATTTAGAACCGTTAATATTACCGTATCGCATGGTTCAACACCTATTAGCAGTGTTAATACTGTAATTGGTCGTGATGTATCATTTGCCATTACCGCTGCAACTAACTACCAAGCAGCAGGTGCAGAAGTATCTTGTACTAATGGTCAAACTGGTGCTATGAGTGGTAATAATTTGGTTGTAACTAATGTTACTGATAATACTACTTGTACTGTCACGTTAATGCCAAAGTGTACTGTTGATAATAATACAGCTTGGGATTACAGTTTTACTGGTAATTCTCAAACGTTTACAGCATCTTGTCGAGGAACATATCAAGTTGAATTATGGGGTGCTCAAGGTGGTAAAAGTGGTGGTAAAGGTGCTTATACTACGGGTAAAATAAATATTGATGCCAACCAAAAATTTTATATATTTGTTGGTGGAACCAATGGTTATAATGGTGGTGCTGCTGGAGGAGTATTTGCTTATGATAGTAATGGTGGCGGTGCGACTGATGTTCGCTTATTAAATGATATTTCAAGTTTAAATAGTCGTATTATGGTTGCTGGTGGCGGCGGTGGATCAATTGTTAATGGATCTACTAATGCGGTTGGCGGTGCCGGTGGATCCCTTAATGGTTCAATCGGTACAGTAGTATTCTACGATAATGGTTGTGGTTCAAGTGTAGCTCTTTGTGAAGAATGTGATACTTCCGTTAATGGAACTGTTACATGTACTACCGGTAATAGTTGTGGTTGCTTGTCTCACAATGCTTCTGGTGGAACGCAAATTAGTGGTGGTGTTGGTGCTCATTTCTTAAAATATAATAGTAGTAATACTTACATTTTATCTAATGCCTCTGACGGACGCTTTGGTATTGGTGGGGTACCAGGTGGTGGCGGCGGCTTCTATGGTGGCGGCGGTGGATTAATTGCTGGTAATGCCTATGTTGGAGCAGCCGGAGGATCATCTTGCGTTAATGGTAGTTTGAATGTACTTAATAATTATTATGATTGTTCAAGTAATAATTATAAATTCAATAATATTTCCTTTACTGCTGGAGATAATAGTGGTAATGGTAAAGCTAAAATAACGTTAATTGAGTCATTCTAATATGGCCATAAAATACGATATAAACAAATCATTAATAAAAAAACTTCAATTATTAAAACTATGACATTAAAACGAAATGGTAGGATTAAAGTTATTATTAATTGATAAAAGATTAAAACTAACAATAGTCCAGAAAGAATAACGGCAAAAAAGCCTTTAGGACGATTTGGATACATGATATCACCTAATATAATATATTTAAAAAGTTTAAAACGGTGAATTAAAGGAAGTGAAGACATGAATAAACGTGGTATGACAATAGCGGAAATAATTATAAGTGTTACTTTGATTGCAATTGTTATTATCTTTTTAATGCGACTTTTAACAACTATTCGTTATGAAGAAAGTTTTTCTAATTATGAAAAAGCCAATAGTGTTAGTCGTTCAGAAATAATTAAAGCAATCCAAACGGATTTAATGGCTTATAATTTATTTGATTTAAAAGATGAATCAAATAGTGTCTCTGGATCTGGAAAAGCAATTCTTCACTTTGTATTTGCTGATATAAATAATACTAATAAATATTTAATTATTGAAAATGAGGTTATATCTTACTGTTTAACAACAAATTGTAATGGAGCATCAGATCGTATTTGGAAGTTAGATAAGAGTAAAGATGATGTTCATTATGATCCTAGTTGTATTAAGTATGATTATGACATTAGTACTAGTAGCCAATATTACTGGATTAAGTTTATTATTAAATTAGTTAAACCAGGAAGTGTTGATAATACGATTGATGATATTGAAATCTTCTATATGGGTGAGAAGGGCGATGATTATAGCAATGCTCATATTCCTCAACCATCAGATTATTATCTAGGTAAACACGTAACTGGTCAATGCCACGATAGTTCCTCTAACTAGAGTGAATTTAATATAAGTGTTATAAAGAGTATTATCATTGATAATGCTTTTTATTTGATAATTAATACATAATCCCATAAAAGTAGTTAAAAAGGCGGTTAAAATAACTAATAAGTGATAATTTAAAGAAAAATTACTTAAAAATACATAACCATTGGTTATTTCTAGGTTTGTGAGAAATATTTTAAGTAAGTTACTTTTTAAATAAATGGTAATTATATTGATTAACACATTAAAAAAAAGAATAATACTTAAGATATTAAGCATTACTTTAAAGGAATCGGTAATATTATTTAAGAACGAATCACGAGAACTACTTTTTAATGAGTGGTAATTATCATTTTTAATAGTTAACCAGAGGATGATAGTTATTAAATAATTGGTTATAAGAATAGCTACTTTAGTTTTATTATCTAAGTAAGTAACTATGTTCCAAAAGAAGAGGGGATTAATGATACTAGTACTAATAAGTAGTTTTCGATAATTTTGATAACTAATTTTATGATGGATTAAAGCATCTTTAAAGAAAATTTGACTTGTTGGACTACCAACAATTAATGCTAGAAGAATTAGTATTAAGGAATTACCGTTAAATTTAAAAAGATGGTTAAATGCATCCATTATTATTGAGGGAATATTTAGGTTACTAATTAATGTTTTACCAATGATTAAGGTTGGGAAGATACTTGGTAATAACTGATAAATCCATAAGTTAATTCCAATTGTTATGGCATTAGTGGTTGTTTTTCTATTAATAATTATTAAGAAAAGTAGAATAATAAATGTAATGTTTTTACTAATTGTTATTTTCTTTTTCATAATTCCTCATTTGTTTGATATAATTAGATAGGTGAAATAAAGTGCTAAAAAAAATATATGCAGTTATTAAAGATTTTATTAAAGAATATTACTTATTGTTGATATTGATTACGGTTATTGCTTTAGCAACATTTATCAAGTTACCATATTCAATAATGATGCCTGGTGGGGCCAAAAACTTGAATGAACGTTATGAAATTAGCGGGTCATATCCAGTTAAGGGAAGTTTAAATTTAGCTTACGTTACGGAAATGAATGCTAATGTTATTTCATTTTTAGTTGCTAAAATTAATCCATATTGGGATGTTGAGAAAAAGTCTGAGGTGATCTTACCTAATGAAAGTAATAATGATAGTTTAAAACGAATGAAATTAGGTTTAGAGGAATCGGTCGATACGGCTAAGGTTGTTGCATTACGAAGTGCTGGTTATGATATTGATGTTAATAATACCAAAGTATATGTAACGTATATTATGGATAAAAACAAAAATGACTTACAAATTAATGATCAGATTATATTGATTGATAATAATAAAGTTGCTAGTTTAGAAGATATTACTAATATTATTAAAGATTATCAGGTTAATGATATAGTTAAAATTAAAGTATTACGTGATACTAAAGAAATTGATTGCTATGCCAAATTATTTGAATATGAAAAGAAACTAGTAATTGGAGTTACAACTATTCAAAAATTTGATTATGATAGTCCATTTGAAATCAATTATAAAGATAGTAAAAAAGAATATGGTAGTAGTGGGGGTTTAATGAATGCTCTTGCAATTTATAACGCTATTACAGAAGAAGATATTACTAAGGGTAAGAAAATAATTGGTACTGGAACTATTGATATTAATGGCAATATTGGCAAAATTGATGGAGTAAAATACAAATTATTAGGGGCAAGTTTTAAAAAATGTGATATATTTATAGTACCAGAAGCTAATTATGATGAAGCTATTAAGGTTAAGAAAAAATATAAATTAAAAATTAAGATTGTCAAAGTTAAACATATTGATGATGCAATTAATTATTTGAAAGGAATGTAGTATGAAAAAGGCAATTATATTATTTCTAAAAGGATTTGTTATGGGAATTGCTAATATTATTCCCGGGGTTTCTGGTGGCACATTAGCATTAATAATGGGTATCTATGAAGATTTTATTGGTGCCATTAGTCATTTCTTTAGTAATTTTAAGAAAAATATATTATTTTTAGTACCCGTATTTTTAGGAATGGGTGTTGCTATTTTATCAATGAGTAGCATTATTAGTTATTCATATAAACACATTCCGATTGCAACCACCTTGTTTTTTGTGGGTTTAGTATTAGGTGGTATTCCTTTACTAACGAGGAAATTAAAAGATAGTAAAGGTAATAAGAAAAATATTTTAAATTATATTATTTTTGGGTTAACTTTTGCTTTAGTTATTTTTATGGCTTTAGCAGATACGATTTTTAAAGGATTAGGAGCAGTTAGTTTTAGTAATTTAAATGCCTTAAAATTAATAGTCTTATTCTTGGTTGGTGTTTTAGCGGCTGGAACCATGGTTATCCCTGGGGTATCTGGTTCATTAGTGTTAATGCTACTTGGATATTACTATCCAGTTGTTGATACAATTAAAGACTTCATTCATTTTAAAAACTTAGGTACTAACTTTATTGTTTTAAGTGTATTTGGATTAGGCATTTTAATTGGAATTGTTTTAATTAGTAAATTATTTGAATATTTATTTAAACGTCAAGAAACTAAAACTTATTTTGGGGTTTTAGGATTCATTTATGCTTCAATTATTGCTATTCCTTATTCAGCATTACATAATTTAACGTTGAGTTTTAATGTTTATGAAGCAATTTTAAGCGTTGTACTAGTAATTGCTGGAATTTTTATAGCTTATTATTTAGGCGACAAAAAAGATTAAAAAATAA
>JAEEKO010000004.1 GCA_016282415.1 Caryophanales bacterium
AATGTATCAAGCGGAAGATCCTAATACGGAAGTTTTATTTTTAAAGAATGCTACGGCGACAATTTATTCTTTTACCGAAGCCCCTAAAGTTATTAAATTTTAATAAAGAACTTGGTTCTTTATTTTTTGTATTATAATATGATATACTTTAAGTATCACAAAAGCTTGTTTAAAAAAACTTATGATGATGCGATGATGATAAAAAAATATTAATGAAGGTGGCTGAATAATAATGGAATATGTTATTGAATTTATTACTGATAAACAAGTTTATTTATCTTTAACAACAATAGCGTTAGGTATTTTTTCTTATTTAATACTTCGTGGTGTTGTAATTAAATACTTTAATAAAAAACGAGCAAAAACTAAGTTAGAAAAAAGAAGATTAACTTATTTCCGCTTAATATCTAATATTTTAAAATATGTAATATTAATAATTGTATTAGTTATTGTGTTACAAATTAATGGGTTTAATGTGGCATCATTAGTTACTGGCCTAGGAATTGTTTCGTTAGTTGCTGGTCTTGCATTACAAGATGCACTAAAAGATATAATTATGGGATTTAACTTAATTGTTGATGAATATTTTTCAGTTGGTGATGTAGTTAAAATTGGTGATGTTGAAGGTATTGTTATTGAACTTGGCTTAAAAGCAACTAAAATAAAAGATATTCGTTATGGTAATATTTTAGTAATTGCCAATCGTAATATAAGTAATGCGGTAACATTATCAACATTTAATGATGTTGATATTCCACTTCCATATGAAAGTAATATTAAAGATATTGATAAATTAATGGAAAAGATTATTAAAGAAATTGAAAAGGTTGAAATAATTAGTAATCCTCGTTATTTAGGATTAAATAAATTTGATGAATCAGCAATTCTTTATAAGATTGCGTTTGATGCTAAACCAGAAGAACGCTTTCAAGCTAAAAGAGAAGTTAACCGTATTGTTAAAACTATGTTAGAAAAAGAAGGGTTAAGTATTCCTTATCCACAATTGGATATCCATCAAAAGTAGGTGAAATGATGAAAAAAAATAATATTATTTCGAGCGCTTCGTTAGTAGGATTAAGTATTATTTATACCTTATTAGTAAGATTCTATGATTATCGTGCGGTAGGTCCAAATGATTCATTCGTTGGCTTTGCTAATCTTAATGGAGCTTTCCACCGTTTAACAAAGGTGCATATGACTTTGGATTCAATTACTGATTACTTAGGTTTAATAATATTAGCGTTAGTGGTTTTCTATGCTGGGGTGGGTTTAATTCAATTGATTAAAAGAAAAAGTTTAAAAAAGGTTGATAAAGAAATTATTTTACTTGGGGCTTTTTATGCAATCGTAGCGTTGATCTTTGTTCTATTTGAAATGATTGAATTAAACTATCGCCCAATTTTAGTCGATGGTAAACTTGATGCATCATTTCCATCAACTCATGTTTTCTTATCATTGTTTATTGGTTGTAGTGCAATTTTAGTGAATAAGAAATTATTTAAAAAACCATTAATTATAAATATTGTAATTGCGTTAGTAACGGTTACAATTATTGTGCTTCGTACTATTAGTGGGGTTCATTGGTTAACCGATATTGTTGGAGCATTATTATATGCTAGTACTTTAGGATACATTTATTATTCATTAATTAGTTATAAAACTAAAAAGTAACATTATTGTTACTTTTTTTGTGTCAAGTAAACAATATAAGCATTAAAACAATATAGCATTTTTAATAATTATTTGTTAAGATTAAACTAGGAGAGTGAGTAAAATGTTAGTAATTAATGAACCTATTCACATTAAAAAAGATGCTGATATTGCTGAATCAGTAATTATGCCTGGAGACCCATTACGCGCTAAATATATTGCTGAAAACTTTTTAGATGATTATGAGGAAGTAACTAGTATTCGTAATATGCTAGGATTTACTGGAACTTACAAAGGAAAGAAAGTAACGGTTATGGGTAGTGGTATGGGAATGCCATCAATGAGTATTTATGCTACCGAGTTATTTAGATTCTTTGGAGTTAAGAATATTATTCGTATTGGAACTTGTGGAGTAATTGATAAATCAGTGGATATTCCAGAAATAATTCTTGCGGATAAAGCCTTTACATTATCAAATTTTGCATATCAATTTTGTAAGAGTAATGCTAATTTAGTATATCCAAGTGAAACGTTAAACAAAAAGATTTTAAAAGCTAATGAAAAATTAGATTATAAAGTTCATGTTGGTGGAATTATGACTATGGATGTTTTTGGACCATATATTGATGCTGAATACCTAATCGCTAAAGTTCCAGAAAACTTAGATATGTTGGGTGAAGAAATGGAAGCTTTTGCATTATTAACAGTTGCTCAAAAACTTGGTGGTAATGCTGCGGTAATGGCAACAGCAGTAGATAGTAAATATAGTGAGATAGTATTAACTCCAGAAGAACGCCAAAATTCATTAAACGACATGATGACTTTAGCGTTAGAAAGTTTAATAATTGATGATTAAAAGAGTTAAAGAAGCAAGTATTGCTAAAGAATGTAATAAGTTATTATCTTTATTAATTGAAGATGAAATTAAATATAATAAATTTGTTAAACCAATGGCAGTTACTGATTATTTTGAAAATTTAATTAATGATGATAAAAACATTTTACTTGCTAAAGTTATTGACGACAAAGTCGTAGGGTATGCTTTTTTTAAACCTGTTGTTGATAATGATGTACCAGGATACTTATTAGATGGTATCTATATTTTGGAAGCATATCGTGGTTTAAAAATTGGCAAAGAATTAATGGATACGGGTTTAAGTATTATTAAAGATTATAATGTTAAGTTTGTAGATGTTTATTGCATGAACGGTAATAATGCTTGTATGCTATATCAAAGTTTTGGTTTTAATATTATTAAAAACCAATTTCGTAAAGAATTATAAAATTGAAACGTTGTTTCAATTTTTTTATTTGTAAAATGGGAGTTGCATGACGATACAAAAATAGTATATAATCAAAATGGTGAACGATATGAATAAAAGAGGTTTTACGTTAGTTGAATTATTGGCAGTTATTGTTGTTTTAGCAATCATTATTCTATTAGCAATGCCAAGGGTTATCGGAATAATGGAAAACGCTAAAGTTAATTCTTTTGCGGCTGAAGCAAGTGAAATAACAAAAGTTGCCAGAACAGCATATAATAATAAATTATTACAAGAAGGAACTACTGATTCAACACTATGTTTTACGGTAGACGAATTAATTAAGGGAGGCTTAATCGATAAAGAAAAAGGTGACGTTCGTGGTGCTGTCGTTATTGATTTACCAACCGGTTCTAATGCTGATAGTAGTACTATGAAAATTTATTCGTTTTTATCAAAGAAAAATTATTATGTAAAAAATGATGGAGGATCTAAAACAGGGGATATAAGTGGTTCTGATGTTAAAGTTTTAAAAAATAATTCATCAGTATTTAACAGTTGTAGTTCAATTTGTACTGCAACAGCACATGCTGCTTCAGTTATGTGTGGTAGTACGGATATAACAACCATGCCTTCATCAGGAGTTAGTGCTTATACCGTTACTTTTGATGCTGATGGTGGGGTAATTAATGGACAAACTTTTATTAACCTTAAAGGTGAATCAAAGTATACTAGTGGTCATGTCGTTAATGCAACGTGGGGTACTGATCATTTAATTTTTGATCGTACTAATCAAACTATTGTTACTTTTGGTGTTTATAATCCAACAACGATTCTTGCGGCGGCAGACTTTAGTATTGATAGTTATAGTGAAACGGTTAATCAAGTTGTATTTTCTAATGTTCAAAATGGAGGATTTCAATTAGGAGTACTTAATAATGAGCATGCTTCTAAACCGCAGTATCTTTATGCTGCTCTTGTAATTGGTGGTAGTACACGTGTGTTATATTCAAAAGCAATTGCCCAATTAAATCAAAGATATAAAGTAATTATGTCTTACGACGGGGTTTATTATAAATTCTTTGTTAATGGAGAACTAGCACAAAAGATAAATACTACTGCGGAAATTACGCAACCTGCTGAAGGGGTTCCGGTAGTACTAGGAGCTAATCCAAATGCTAATACATTAATAACTGGAGCTGTTGATTCTTACCAATTCTCTGGAAAATTATATAATGCTTATATGTCAACTGATCCACGTTATACTAAATCGGTAATAAAAAATGGAACATATGGGACTTTACCAGTTCCATCTAAACCATTTCATACATTTACTGGTTGGTATGATGCTAATAATAATTTAGTAACTAGTTCAACTGTTTATACTGCTAGTAGTAATACTGAATTAACCGCTAAATATACTTATAATGGATAATAAAAAAGCAAATCAATGATTTGCTTTTTTAATTATATTTACATCCTTGATAGAGCTTGTGACTAACCATATACTTATCAATATCATTAATTAACTGACGCTTTTTAACTAACCATTTTGGTTCAATTAAAGCATTAACATCAGGATCACCAGTAATACGATGAATAACAATTTCAGGTTTTAAATAACTTAATTCATTAGCAACAATATCGATATATTCTTCTTTAGTTAATAATTTAATTTTACTGTCATTAAACCATTTTTCAATTAAAGTATTTTTACTAATATAAAGCATATGAATTTTAATACCATCAATATCTAAATCATTTAAATATTTAATAGTATCAATCATCATTTCTTTAGTTTCATTAGGTAGGCCATTAATAATATGGACTACTACTTTAATATGATTAGTTTTTAATAATTTAACTATTTTGGTAAAAGTTTCTTTGGTATGACCACGGTTAATTAATTCTAAAGTACTATCGTGAGCGGATTGTAATCCTAATTCAATTGTTAGATCGGTTTTGCTATTAATTTCACTAAAATAATTTAACCATTTTTCATCAATACAGTCTGGTCTGGTGGCAATAGTTATACCAACAACGTTAGGAATTGTTAGGGCTTCATTAAAAATTTTAGTTATTTCTTTAAAGTCACCATAAGTATTAGTCCCATTTTGAAAATAAATGATATATTTACTATTTGGCCATTTTTGATCAAAAGCCACTTTATTTTTATTAAATTGTTCTAATAATGATTCGGTTGTTTTACTAAATTCAAAATCACCATTGCAATAAATGCAGCCACCATTCTTTTTATTAGGACAACTACACCCAATGTTAATTGGAATTTTAACTACTTTGGAATGATATTTATTTTTATAGTAATAATTCAAAGTATGATATCTTTTGTTATCTAATGAATACTTAAACATTTTTTTCACCACTTATATTTTATCATAGTTTTAGAATTGATAAAAATACTCTTTAGTTATATAATAAATAATAGTAAAGTAGGAGATTATATAATTAATTCTTTTTAAAAATTGAATTATGTGATATGATAAAAAGAGAATAGAATAGGGTGATTAGATGGAATCGTTTTTTAACAATTTAGGTATTCCTGGCCAAGATTTATTGGTTAATAAAGATTGCGTTTTCACAGGCGATAATTACCGTATTAGTGTATTAACAGAACGTTTAGTTCGTTTAGAGTATAGCGAAAATGGTGTTTTTTATGATAATGCTACTGAACAAGTGCATTATCGTAATATGCCAAAACCAGAATTCACCCAAACTGAAGATGATAAATACTTAGTAATTACAACTAAATATTTTCAACTACAATATCATAAAGGATTTTCTTTTGTGGGACCTAAAATTGCCCCAGATACCAATTTAAAAATTATTTTAAGTAATACCGAAAAAGTTTATTATTTTAACCATCCTGAAGCTCGTAATTTCTTTGGTAGTAATCGTACTTTAAATACAAAATTAAAAAAAGGTTTATATTCTACTGATGGTTTTGCAACATTAGATGATGGTAATACTATGTTGCTAGATGAAAATGGCTATTTTTTAGAAGATACTCCAAAGAGAATTGATACTTACGTATTTATGTATCGTAAAGATTTTGGCCTTGCTTTAAAAGATTATTATCGATTAACGGGTATTCCACCATTAATTCCACGTTATGCATTAGGAGTTTGGTGGAATCGTGATATGCCATATAGTTTCTATGATACTAAGGAACTATTAAAAGCTTTTAATAAGCATCGTATTCCACTATCAGTATTATTACTTGGTAATGATTGGCATATTCGTAACCAAAAGAATCCAAATATATTAAAGACGGGTTATTTGTTTAATCAAAAGTTATTCCCAAATCCAAGTGAGTTATTCACATACATGCATGATCGAGGTGTTAGGGTTGGTTTAAATATTAATCCAACTGAAGGTATCATGCCACATGAAACAAATTATAAATTATTTAAAGAAGCAGTTGGTGATAATGTTAATCAAGTTATTCCGTTTAATGCTTTAAATAAAACTTTTATTGATGCTTACTTTAGTTTCATGATTAAACCTTTAAATGATTTAGGTGCTGATTTCTTCTGGCTAGATTATGAAGCTAAGGATGAAATAATTAATCGTGCGTTAAATTATTATCATTTTAATTATTATAAAGGTTTTGAAAATAAACGTGGTTTAATTCTAGCTAATAATACGACGATTGCTGGTCATTTATATCCAGTTCATTATAGTGGCCGTACAAATGTTAGTTGGAAAGTATTAAAAGATATTCCATACTTTAATGCAACAGCAAGTAATATTGGTATTTCTTGGTGGAGTCATGATATTGGTGGTTATGAAGGCGGTAGTGAAGATAATGAACTTTATACTCGTTATGTTCAACTTGGCTGTTTCTCACCAATCTTAAGATTTAGTGCTAAAAAAGGTCACTATTATAAAAGAGAACCATGGCGTTGGGATTCTAATACTTATGAAATTGTTAAACATTATTTAACATTAAGACATCGTTTAATTCCATATATTTATAGTGAAGCTTATCGTTATTATCATATTGGTTTACCATTATGTGAACCAATTTATTATGTTTATCCTGAAATATATGATGAAGTTGGTTATCGTAATGAATATTATTTTGGTAGTTCAATGTTTGTATCACCAATCACTAAACCAATGGATCGTATTATGAATCGTAGTGTTGAGCGAATCTATTTACCAGAAGGGGTATGGTATGATTTTAAAACTGGTAAACGTTATCAAGGTGATAAACGTTATGTAACCTTCCAAAATAATGAAGATTATCCAGTGTTTGTTAAGAGTGGAGGTATTATTCCACTAGCGGTACTTGGGGATAACTTAAATGATACTAGTGTTCCAAGTACAATGGAATTCCATATCTTCCCAGGTCAAAATAATACTTATAATTTATATGAAGATGATGGAGTTTCTTCATTATTCGAAGATGGTTACTATACCATCACTAGCATTGATTATAACTATATGCCTAATAATTATACGGTTACGATTCGACCAATTGAAGGTAAAAATGGTATTATTCCAGAAAAACGTAATTATATAATTCGATTTAGAAATGTTCGACAAGCTGATGATGTTACGGCCTTTATTGGTAGTCAAGAAATTGCGGTTGAAACTCAAGAAGAAGAAAATGACTTCGTGGTAACAATTAAAGATGTTAGTACAGCAAGTCAGTTAACCGTTAATTGTAAAGGTACGGATATTGAAATTGATGCCGTTCGTTTAATCAATGAAGAAATTGATTTAATTATTTCTGATTTAAAGATTTCGACTGAGTTAAAAGAAGAAATTTCATATATTATCTTTAATGATGAAGACATGCGTAAAAAACGTATTAAAATCCGTAAATTAAGGAATAAAGGACTAGATCCAGTATTTATTAAAATGTTCATAAAATTACTTGAATATGTTGAAAATTTATAATATAATCGTTGTAAGCGATGAAAAAAGAGTAGTAATAAATTGATAATTTAAAAGAGAGTTAGTGGTTGGTGCAAACTAATAATTTAGATTTATGAACTTGCTTTTGGATGTGTTTGGAGAATGCTCCTTTATCAAGATTAAGCTAGAGCAATCTAGAAATTAAGGTGGTACCACGTTTAAATACGTCCTTATTAGGACGTATTTTTATTTTTATAGAAAAGAGGGTAATTATGCGAGAATTAATACTATCATTAATCTTTTTTGGTTTTGTTTTTATAACGTCAATAATAATATTTAATATTATTAAATGGCGATTATTAAAAAAGAAACTAGGTTATAATTTTATCGGAGTTTCTTATTTAGTAAATAAGTTTCGATTAAACAAAGCTAAAGTTAATTTAAAAAAGCTGATTAATCAATTAACGGTGATTAATTCATTCATAATTGCGTTTGTATCAACCTTTATTTGTATGTTACCAATGAAGTTATTTTGGCAACTCGGATTGGGGTTTATATTATTATTAATTTTGATTTATGCCTTATATGAAATATATGGTAGAAGATTACATAAGAAATGGGGAAATAAAAGATGAATTTTAAAGAAATAGAAGCTAAATGGCAAAAATACTGGGAAGATAATCATACTTTTAGAACGGATATTTGGGATTTTTCAAAACCTAAATATTATGTTTTGGATATGTTCCCTTATCCATCAGGAGTAGGTTTACACGCTGGTCATCCTGAAGGATATACAGCAACGGATATTGTTTCCAGAATGAAAAGAATGCAAGGTTATAACGTATTACATCCAATGGGATATGATTCATTCGGATTACCAGCTGAGCAATATGCAATTAAAACTGGTAATCATCCTGATGGATTTACTGAAAAGAATATTGAAACCTTCTCTAAGCAATTAAAAGAATTAGGTTTTGATTATGACTGGGATCGTGTGGTTGCTACTAGTGATCCAAAGTACTATAAGTGGACTCAATGGATTTTTAAACAATTATACAATGATGGATATGCTAAATATGTTGATATGCCAGTTAACTGGTGTGAAGAATTAGGTACGGTATTATCTAATGATGAAGTTATTGATGGCAAATCTGAACGTGGGGGATTCCCAGTTGTTCGTAAAAACATGCGTCAATTATGTATTGATCAACCAGCCTTTGCTGAAAAGTTACTTGCTGGATTAGATGAAATTGACTGGCCACAATCTACTAAAGAAATGCAACGTAACTGGATTGGAAAATCAACTGGTGTTGAAATGGATGTTGATATTGTTGGTGGTGGTAAGTTTAGTATCTTTACTACTTGTATTGAAACGGTTTATGGTATTACCTTCTTTGTAATTGCCCCAGATGGTAAATTAATTAAGGATTTAATGCCACGTATTGAAAATGTTGATGAAGTTCAAGCTTACATTGATGAAACTGCTAAGAAATCTGCTATGGATCGTACCGAATTAAATAAAGGTAAATCAGGAGTAGAAGTTAAAGGAGTTAAAGCGATTAATCCAATTAATGGGGAAGAAGTTCCAATTTTCTTAGGAGACTTTGTTTTAGGTGATTATGGTACTGGGGCCGTTATGGCAGTTCCAGCACATGATCAAAGAGATTACGAATATGCTAAAGTTCATAATTTGGAAATTATTGAAGTAATTGAAGGCGGTAATATTAATGAACAAGCTTTTGAAAAATATGATTATTTAGGAAAAGGTTGTAAGTTAATTAATTCCGAAGAATTTAGTGGTTTAACCGTTGAAGAAGCTAAAGAAGCAATTACTGATAAATTAGTTAAAGCAGGTATTGCTCGTCGTACGGTTAATTATAAGTTCCGTGAATGGATCTTTGCTCGTCAAAGATATTGGGGTGAACCAGTACCAATCGTTCATGGTGAAGATGGTAAAGATTATGTTTTAAGTGATGAAGAATTACCACTTGTATTACCAGAATTAAATGATTATCAAGGTCATAATGGCAAGGCACCACTTGAAAATGCTGAAGCGTGGAAACATTATGATAAAAATGGTATTAAGGGATTAAGAGAAACTTCAACAATGCCAGGTTCTGCTGGTTCTAGTTGGTATTTCTTAAGATATATTGATCCT
>JAEEKO010000023.1 GCA_016282415.1 Caryophanales bacterium
GAAAGATGTATATGTGATATTATTAGATCTAAAAATAGAATGGATTCAGAACATGTTAAACATAGTATTAGAGAATATGTTAAACGAAAAGATAAAGATCTAGTTAAACTATCAAAATATGCTGAAAAACTTGGCGTTAAAAAAGAAGTTATGGATTTCATGGAGGTATTTTATGAATAGTATGCAATTAAAAGATAAACTAAGAAATATTTCTAAAGAAAAGAATGTAGATTTTAATACATTACTTAGGCTTTATATGTATGATAGATTTATCGAGAGATTAGCAAAAAGTAAGTATAAAGATAATTTTATCTTAAAAGGTGGTTTCTACTTAAGTACACTTTTTGGAGTAGAAAATAGAACAACAATGGATATAGATACTGCTTTTAGAAATGCAAACTTTAATGAAGAAACAATAGTTAAAATGATAAAAGAAATAGTTTCTATAAAAATAGATGATAATGCTAAACTTTCATACTTAGGGATAGCACCAATAAGAGATGAGGATGAATATGGTGGATTTAGAGTAGATATTCAAGTTGAACTTGAAAATGTTAAAGAAAAATTTCATATTGATATAGCTACAGGTGATCCAATAACTCCAAAGGAGATTAGATATAAATATATTCCATTACTAGGAGATAATTATATAGATCTATATGCTTATAATATTGAAACAGTATTAGCTGAAAAGATAGAAACAATACTTAGTAGATCTGAGTTAAATGGTAGAATGAGAGATTTCTATGATGTATATTTGATTTATACAAGAGATTGGAAGAATATTAATATTGATAATTTTAGAAAAGCAATTGATAAAACATTTGCGAAAAGAGAATATATTGGGGAACCTTTGATAACAATAGATGTATTAAGAGAAAGTGAATTAATAAGGTCAAGATGGAAAATCTATCAAAGAAAGTATGAATATGCAAAAGATATAGATTTTGATGACATATTGGATTGTATATTAAAAATGGTGGAACAATTTTAACTTGTTGGTGTATAGGAGGAGTGTTATTTGAATAAAAGTTGGAATGTGCTAATAGATAAGGACATTATTAATATAATGATTGGTGATTCAAATGTGGCTGATGATCTATTTTTAGAATATAAGATGCCTTATATGAGTGGCCCAAATATCTGTGATTTTGGAGCAAAATTGGGTTTAAATAAAGATTATTGGAACTCGGATAAATTATCTAGATGGATGTATATGGAAAATGTATTAAATTATGTTGTTGATAATAATAAAATTAATCTATTTTTTAAAGAATTGTTTAATTTAAAAAGATTTAAAAAAGTGGAGAACATTGAATATCATAAAAGTGCATATGAGCTATATTGGGATTTAGTGCATGGATTAATAAATAAAATAAATGGTATTTTATTTTTTGATAAATGTCATATAGAATATAATTTAGAAACATGGCAATTTGCATTAATAGATGATGAAGTAGATATTAAGATAGAGAGCGAGAACATTGAAAATATTGATAAACAATATATTAAAAGGTTAAAAACTGAAATAGATAATTCTATTAAAAACGAGGATTTTGAAAGTTGTGTAACTAAATCAAGAACATTATTAGAAGAAATAATGATTTATGGTATTGAAGAAAAAAAAGAATTGGTTGAAGCAAAAGGTAACATTAATAAATTATATAATCAATTTAAAACATTATATGGAATGCATCAGGATAAAAATATGGATAAAAGGATAAACAATCTTTTATCGGGATTTGAAAAAATTATAACATCAATATCTAATATGAGAGATGAAAATAGTGATTCACATGGTGCAGGTGAAAAGAGAATTAATATTGAAAAGCATCATGCAGTATTATTTGCTAATGCTTCAATTACTATGTCAGATTTTCTTTTATCCGTCATTAATAATAAAAAAGAGACCTAGCCCATTAAAGGACTAGGTCTCTTTTTTATTATCTAAATCTTCATCATAATCATGATATTCTGTATCTTAATAATCAATAATTGTTTCTGTAGGTTCTGGTAATTTTTTTGTTTACTTTCTAACAATTTAGTGTTTTGAACTTCTATTATTTTAACTATATTCTCAAGGCTATTTCGATACATATGAGAGTAGGTATTAAGAGTTTCATCAATTATAGAATGCCCTAAATATTTAGCAACTAATGTTATATTAGCACCACTATTAATTGGTAATGATGCACAACTATGTCTAAAATCATGAACTCTAATATCTTTAACTCCTGTTTTAAAAGCATTTTTAGTTTTTCTATCTCTCGAAGTAGTTTCAGGTAATGGATCAATATTACCAAATATATACCAGTTATCATTAAAATTATAGTAAGAACCACAATTATCATATAGATCTTTATAGTATTTTAATAAGAAATTAGGAATTGGTATAGTTCTATAACTAGACATTGTTTTAGTACTAGATACTGTATATGGTTTACCAGTTATAGGATATGGTGTTTTATTTATATTTTTAATATTAACTTTATATTCTACTTCATGATCTTTAGCCTTTCCTTCTACCTGAAGAGAGCATTATCTTAAATAGTTCATATAAACTATTATTTCAAATTATGTTATACTAAATGTGGATAGGTGATACTCATGGGAATAATAGATACAATAGAAGATGCATTGAGATTTAAGGATACTATATTTCTAAAAGAAACAAGTGATCTTCAATCTAAATACGATGCTTTAGTAAAATTAACAAAAGAATATCCCGACAATTTAGATTTAAAAAATGAATATTACATGGTAAAAAAAGGATTAGAGGGTGAAAATGAAATTGCATATCAATTTAAGAAGGCTCATATTGGAATGTATGTTTTAAGGGATGTTAAAATTCATTATGAAGATTTAACAGCACAAATTGATTATGTGTTAATAACACCATTATATATTTATTATATAGAATGTAAAAATTTACTTGGTACAATTACTATAAATGATAAAGGAGACTTTATTAGGGAATATGTTTTTAATGGTAAAAAAGTAAAAAAAGGAATGTATTCGCCATTAAGGCAAGTAGAAGCTCAAAGAGAAGTACTTAGAAAACTATGGGAAAAGTCTACTTCTAGTATGATTAAAATATTTGCATCAAACAAATTTGATCATTATCGCCGTGTATTGGTAGTTGCTGCTAATAAAGATACTATTTTAAATACCCGCTATGCCCCTAAAGATGTTAAAGATAAAGTAATTAGAGCAGATGCATTAGTTAAAAAGATTCAAGATGATTTTGATAAAAGAGATAAAAATGAATTTTTAGATTCACAAAAAAATATGGAAAAAATTGCTAAGTCATATATTGAGTTATCAGTTAAAGATGACACTGATTATTATGAATACTATAAAAATAAATATTGTTGTAAATCTACTAATGATGAAGAATTAAAGAATAAAATGATTGCATTTAGAAAAAAACGTTCTTCAGAATTAGAAATTCCAGCTTATTATGTGTTTACTAATGAGGAATTAGATAAATTAATTAAGTTAAAGCCTAAGAGTGTTGAAGAATTAAGGAAATCTGGAATATTGTCTGATGTTAAAATCAATATCCATGGGAAAGAAATTGTAAATATGATAACAGATAAATGGCAGTAAAGTGCGGTAGCAAACAAACTTTTGTAAAAAAATTAAAAATTAGCTAAAAATCTATTGATTTTTTTCAAAAAAATGTTATATTGAAGGTAGATAATGATAATAGGGAGTGTTTCATTTTTTAAAATGAAATGCGCCCTATTTTTTTTGAAAGGAGGTATTAAATGAAGGGTGAATATAAAATACATCATCTATCTAACATTTTGAATGTTATTACTAGAATGGGTTCTAATTCGTTTGCTTTAAAGGGATGGGCACTTGGAATTATGATTGCTGTTTATACTTTTGGAAATATGAATGTATGCAAGGCATTGTTTGTTACCATTGTCCCTCTTATAATGATATGGGTAATGGATTCGTATTATCTAATGATAGAAAGAAAGTTTCGCTTGTTATATGATTATGTTAGAGATAAAAATACTAAAGAAACTGATTTTAGTATGGATTATAATAGTGTGTCAATTAAGCTAGGAAATGCTAAAAAATTATCTTTATTTAATGCAATGTTTTCAAAGACTATTATACCTTTTTATTTGGTATGCATTGCGGTAACTGTTGTCTTATATTGTTTATAGAAAGGATGTGATATAATGAGACGACCAATTTTTTTAAGTTTTTGTTACAAGGATGATGTGTTCAGAGTTCAACAAATTATTAAAATGGGGGTAGTTGAAGGACAGCAACTATTAAGCCCAAATGATTTTGAAACTGTTAAAAGAAGAGGAGATGCGGCTATAAAGAACTGGATTGATGATCAATTAAAAAATAAACAATGCTTAGTAGTTTTAATTGGAAGTAATACTGCTAATAGACCATATGTTCAATATGAAATAAAAAAGGCGCATGAAAAAAATATGCCAATGTTTGGAATATATATTCATGATATGAAAGACATAAATGGTAATAAATCAATTAAAGGAGAGAATCCCTTTATTAAAGCATTAGGCTTTGACTATGGGTATAAATGTATTGATCCTATAAATTATTCTTTATATCCACTTAGCACTTATAATATTATTGAGTCAAATATTAGTTCATGGATTGAGGACGCTATTTCTAGAAATCGGAATAGCAATGGTAGTATTTTCTTTTAATTTATTATTAAATCAAATTGTTACGTGTATTCTGAAACGTGTTATAATAGTAATGTGATCTATATGAAAAAAAGAAGAATGAAAAATAGTTTTAAATTATTATTTATATTATTAATTGTTATTTCATTATTAGTAATAGGTATTACTTTTTATTTAAGAAATATTAAATATACTTTTAAATTAGAAGATAAAATAACTATTAATATTAATGATAATATTAATCCTAAGGATTATATTAAGGAAATGAAGAACGTTAATGTTTATTATGATAAGATTGATACTTCTAAAATAGGAACATATAAAATAAAATATACTGTGAGAACTAAATTAAATATTAAACATAATTATTATTTAGAAGTAACTGTAATTGATAATAGAGTATATGAAGAAAAAGAAAAGGTTGAAGTAAAAAAAGAAGAACCAGTTAAAGAAAAAGAAGTAGTAAATAATACTACTTCTAATACTGGTACTTCAAGTAAAGGCTATAAAATAGAAGTTAAGAATTCGGTAACATATGTTAACGGTATCTTAATTGCTAATAAAACATATTCACTACCTAGTACCTATAATCCTGGTGGTTTAACTAGTGAAACAAGTAAAGCTGCTAATGAGATGTTTGCAGCAGCTGCTTCTGTTGGATTTAATATGTGGGCACAAAGTGCTTTTAGATCATATGAAACGCAACAAAAACTATATAATCGTTATGCTGCTCGTGATGGTAAAGCTAAAGCTGATACTTATTCTGCAAGACCGGGACACTCTGAACATCAAACTGGTTTAGCCTTTGATGTATGTGCTAAGAATAAACCATGTATTAATAGTGACTTTAATAATACTGCCGAAGCTAAATGGTTAAGTATGAATGCTCATTTATATGGATTTATATTAAGATATCCACAGGGTAAAACTAATGAAACTGGATACTTATATGAATCATGGCATTTTAGATATGTTGGTAAAGAGTTAGCAAGTATTCTATATAATGATGGCGATTGGATAACTCTTGAAAATTATTTAGGAATAACTAGTGAATATAAAGATTAATGGATAGTGTTACAAACACCTTTATCAGGTTGGTAAAAACAATGGTTTTTATATCTTCCTGCTAATCTTTGATCATACCAGGTACTAGAACAACTAGTACCTGTTTTTGGTGCATAAAACCATAATGCATTAGTAGCAGGGTAGTAGTATTCACCATTTAACACTCTTTTAGCTAGATTTTTTTCTAAAGTAGTAGCACTGCCCGTAAATAACGGTGCAGTTGTACCAACAAACTGATTTTTTTGATATATAGCATCATAAATACTAGTTATATTTTTAAAGGTTAAACAATTAGCAAGAACGCGATTAACTACAACATTTCCAACCATTAACATACCTAAATTACCTTCTGCTAATGCTTCAGCACGCATGATGCGTGCAAGGAGGTCTAATTCTTTTGTAGTATAACTAACTATCATATATATCACCAATATATTATATGATAAAAAATAATTGTTATTTACCAATATTTATGGTAATATAATGCATGTAACAAACACATAGAGGTGTAGTTAAATGGTATAATAATGGTCTCCAAAACCACTGTTGGGAGTTCGATTCTCTCCACCTCTGCCATGAGATTACTAAGTAGCTTAGGCTACTTTTTTTATGCTATAATATTTATGGGTGATTTAAATGACTATTATAGAATATGAAGATAAATATTTAGAGGATGTTAAAGATTTACTTGTTGAATTGGAAGAATATATTTTAACAATTGATGAAGATGAATTAGATCAATTACATCCTGACTATCGTGAAAAGATGGCATTATTTGATTTAAAAGATGTTAAAGATTATGCTGGTAAGTGTTATTTAGCTATCGAAAATGATAAAGCTATAGGTTTAATTATGGGAACTATTCCTCCATATGATGAAAATGATTACTTAGATTATAAATGCCCTAGAAGAGGAAGAATAACAGAACTAATTGTTACATCTAAAATAAGGAGCAATGGTGTTGGTCAAGCATTAATGAATAAAATGGAAGATTATTTTAAATCGGTAGGATGTGAATACATTATAGTTGATGTATTTGCATATAATCAAAATGGTATTAATTTTTATGATAAACAGGGATATCATCCTAGAATGCATACTGAAATTAAAAAAATAAAATAGTTTTAAACCCTTATGATATACGTGCCATTGAATATAGAGTAGCCTAGCTACTTTTTTTAATGCTTTTATTTATTTGACACTTATTGTAAATACTAGGTTATAAATCTTGATATTCAAAACGAATCTTGTTTATACTATAAGTGGAGGGATGTTATGAATTATCTTGATTTTATCAATCGTAATAAAAGTGCTATAAGCCAAGTTTCTTCGGATGAAACAAAGGCAGTTATGTTACAGCACATTCAATGGGCAGTAGAGTTAGCTAGTAGATTAAATGGTATGGATTATGATCAAAGAGATGCATCTATACAGAGAATTATTAGCGTTATGGAAGCAGATTATAAAGCTGCTGGCTTAGATGTTGAAGAAGACTTAGAAAGAACTGCAGAAATACCTAAAATTTAAAAAAATACTATGTAAGTAGTATTTTTATTTTTTTATTAATTCATCACTATATTTAATGATGTTTTTAATAATTGTTTTTATGTTATAATAATTATAGGTGATTTTAATGGAAGAAAAGAAATATATCAGAACTTTAGAAGGCGATATAATTGAAGATAATGAACAAGGATTAAACATATTCGATATATTAGAAAATGGCGATTTAATTAGAATAGAGTATTATTCATTGAGATATAGTAAAAGAGTTATAAGATTATTTCAAGTAGAAATTACCGTACCAGATAAACATCTTATGTCATTTTCAAATGGCTATTGTAGTTTTTCAATTTATGATAAAAAATTTCATCAAGATGATAAAGAAGAGTTTGACCCTGTTATATTATCTATAATAACACGTGAAAAACTGGCAGGTATTGAGCAAAAATTATCGCTTAGTGCACCGAGTTTAAAATAATAATAATTAATTAAAAACACTAACTTAAGTTAGTGTTTTTTTAACCACATATACATGCCATCTTCAGCAACTTTTTTATTAGCTTTGAAGCCAAACTTTTTATAAAAGCCTTGTTTACCTGGTGCTGATAGTAATTGAATCATTAATTGTTCATCATCTTCTAAATTCTTTTTTAAGTATCTAATCAAATATCTGATTAATTTTTTTCCATAACCTTTACCTTGATAATCAGGATGGACGATAACATCCATGATTAAACCGGCATACCCACCATCAGAAACGTATCTGGCCATTCCAATGGTTTTACCATCTAAAACATATTTAACATTAATACCATTTTCTAAAGATATTCTTAATAATCTTTCAGATGGTTGTTTCCAACCAAGAACATTAAGTAAATAATAATATTCTTCAACAGTTAATTTATTTAATTCAATCATTGGTAACACCTCAATTAAATTATATCATATTAATTATTCATGATATAATGTTATTGGAGTTGATGACATGGACAATTATATAATATTACATGGCAGTTTTGGTTCTAAAGATGGAAACTGGTTTCCTTGGTTAAAAAGTAAATTAGAAGAACAAGGTTTAAGTGTTGAGGTACCACAAATGCCAGTTGGTGTTGGCATCCAAAACTATGATAACTGGTCAAAAGAATTTGATAAATTAAATATTAATGAAAATACTACAATTATTGCTCATAGTATTGCACCGGTATTTGTATGTAAGTATTTAATTAATAAACAAGTTAAGGTAAAAAAATTAATATTAGTATGCGGCTTTAATAATTATTTAGGAATTGATCCTGATTTTGATGCTGTTAATGAATCAATGTTTTTTGATAATTTAGCTGATATTAAGAATTATTGTGATAATATTATTTGTTTTTATTCCGATAATGATCCTTATGTTAAATTTGATGTTGAAAAAGCCTTTGCTGATACCATTGCTAATGAACAATACATTATTAAAGATGGTGGTCATATTAATGCGGAAAGTGGTTATACCGAATTTGTTGATATTTTAAAAGTAATATAAAAAACTAACTATTTAGTTAGTTTTTTTATTAGAATGGTAATTTACCTTCATAAACATAAATCCATGAATAATTATTACTAATATTAGTTAAATTATTGTTTAGATCAACTTTAATAAGTTGGTCTTTTATTTGTTCAAATTGTTTTTGAGAAATAGTTTTTTGTATAATTTTATCTTCTCTAACTTCTAAGATCCCCATTCCGGCCCAGAAATCAACCATTGAAGATGAATTGGATGCTAGATGTAACCATAACTCACCACCAGCACCTAACCCAAATGAACCCAATAATGGAATAAGATTATCTTTTTCAAAGTATTCTTTACCTCTTAATTCATAATCAATATCTAAGAATGCTTCATTTAAAGTTCTGGAATTATAAATAAATTTATTTCTTTCTTCTTCCGATAAGTTAGTTAAATCTTCTTTACCGTTCCACATGATATTGGTTTCAGCTCTTTTTAATCTAATGGTTTTTTCTTCTTCGGAAAGATTATCAAAGCGTTGCTTTACTTCTGGTAAGTATTTATCCATTTTCTTAAGTAATTCATCTTTATCATAGAAATCTCTAGCAAGAACAACACTTAAATCAATAGGATATTCAACTTTACTATTAACATAACTAATTAAGTCTTTAAAAGCCTTATTATATTTATCCATACCTTCTTGAGGCGTGTTATTCATATAAGTTAAAGCAACTTCTTCTGATTCAAATTCTATTTTAGTACTTTTATCTTGAGTTTGAGCAATTGGTAAAACATATTCAATTAAATACTTAATAGTAAATATTTCTGCCCAATCTGGTTCTGGGTAAGTAGGTGACCAAAAATGTTTATAACCACCAAAGCAAAAGCAAAATAAGAATTCTAAATTATTATTTAAGATATTATCTACTTTTTCTTCAGTATATTTTTTGGCTTCTTCATATTGAGCTTTGCGTGACCATTTTCTTGAAAACAAGCGATTTAAAATACTATCTTTTAAATCTTTACCTTCCAATGGATTAGTTTCAATATTATTAAAGTTTAACAAATCATTATTAATATAATTATTAACCCTTATTTCTAAATCGCTCATAATATCAACTCCTATAAATAATTGTAACATATATTTGGTTTATATATTATAATTATTTTGGGACATATTATGGAAGATACTAATGGATTCCTATATAAAAATGATAAATTATAAAATAAAACATTAACTTATGTTAATGTTTTTAATACGTTAAAGTGTAAAGTTTAATTAATGAGGTTAGACAAATAAGGAATTGGTTATTATAATTAGTATAGGTGATTATATGGATAAGGTAAGAGAATCAAAATTAACTCAACCCGTTGTAGACGGCCTTAATTGTATTAGTCTTAGTTCATTACCTAATTATTTTAGTGGACTAAATTTAGGTCAATTAAGCATGGCTGGTATAACAACATTAGGTGATTTGTTCGTAGAATCAGAAGTTGATGGGTTTGTTAAAAAAATAAAGAATGCTCAACAATTTAAAGAAATTACGGGATCAACTAATATTTTAAAAATTAAGTATCTTGACGATATACCAATGATTGGGTTTGATATAAATCGCCCATTAGAAGTAGTTTGTGATTATTGTGGTTTTAAGGAGAAAACCGTTTCTTATTTAGCAAGTCATAATATTAATTCTTTTAGTGGCTTTATTATATTTATGAATAATATTGATAATCCGGAATATGCTGCAATTCCAGAATCAGTTAAGGGTGAATTAGTTGATAAATATAATACCATTGATTATTATTATAAAATACACGATTTTGGTAATCCAGAAGATTTAACACCAGAAGAATTACAAGCAATTTATGATCGTTTAGTAGAAAAAAAGGAAAACGAATTAAGACAATATGAAGAATTAAGGGAGCCGATGACATATGGACCAAAGTAATATGATTATTGAATTAAAACAAAAAATAGCACAAATTAGAGAAGAAATCTTAATTACTAGATTATCTATTCTTAGTCTAGTCATGGAAAACGAAAATAATGATAATTAAAAAAGTAAATACTTGTGTATTTACTTTTTATTATTTGTTTTTATTAATCTTAGTTGTTCATCAATATCGGCGATTATAGTTTGTTTTTCGCTAATTAATTTTTCTAATGTTGGTTTATTCTTTTTAATTAATTTTAATGCATCAGCGCCAAAGTACAGAATAAATATATTAATAAACCATAATACGATTGATAGTCCAATCACTGAAGTAATATCTAATATATTATCCCATGCAGTTTCTTTAACATCAACGATCTTATTTTTATAGGTCGTAGTTAATCTAACATATGGTACTTTATTTAAATCTTCACCACTTACTTTGAAGTATTCTTCAGTATAAGTTGAAATAGCTTTGTATTTGTTAATATCTTCAGCTGTAATTGTTCTAATATTATTTTTATAATAATCTTTTAATGCTAAGTCACCATCAATTGTATATTTAGTAACGGTACGTTTATAGTGATCTTCTTCTTTAACCCATTGATCAAAGAATTCTAAGCTAATTGATGCTTCACTATTATTTTCTCGCTTTTCATTATCCAAGGTTATAATTTCTGGATTATTATAATTATCAACGGTTTCTGTAGCATATTCTTGAACTTTATCTTTTAACGTAAAAGGATTAATATTTCCATTAAAAGTAAAAATGCTTAATGCTGTAACCACAGATGTTGAAACGATGGCGTCAGTAATATAAAAGCCCTTCATAAATGATTTAATATTTTGATTAACTTTATCTTGTTTTAGTAATAATTCATTTAACTCATTTTGAGTTGTTTCTTTTGCTTGTAATAATAGTGCTTCTTTATCTTGTTTTGTCATGTTTTTTTTCCTTTCAAAACTCCCTAATTACTCTTTTTTACACAAATAGCACGATTGTTATTATCCCAACCGATTTCTTCATCATCAGCACAATCTAGTTCACCAGATTGATAGCTCTCGGTTTTAGTATAACTTTCATCTACATAGCTTTCTGTTTTGGTTTGTTTACCATTGTTAGTAGTTGCCTTCTTTTCCCAGTTAGCATATAAAGTTATATCATCACAGGTTAATAAGGCTCCATCTAAGATTACTTTACCATGTTGATCTGCCCAAGAAATAAAGTCATAACCATTTCTAATTGGACTTTTAGGTAACTTCACTTCATCACCACAATCAATTGTTATAGTATTTACTTTGCTTCCACCATTAGAATTAAATGATATTTTAAATGTTTTAGGAACATTTGTTAATGCATTCCATTTTGCGGTTAAAGTGGTATCTTTAGTAAATTCATAATCATCATTGATTGCTTCATTATCTAAGTACCAACCATCAAACTCATAACTATTTCTGGTTGGTGTTGGTAATTTAATACTAGTATTTTTATCAATTTTCATATCTTTGATAATTGAACCACCAGCGGTATCAAAGATAATTGTTATTTTTTGATTATTTTTAAAACGATCGTTAACTTCAAAAACCCCAGTAAATAATAAAATACCAATTACTACTGCTGCAATAAGAATTCCGATTACAGCAATTAATAAACCAGTAAACCATCCGCTTTTCATATTATATTTCCTTTCTTTTCATTATTAAAATACCAAATTTATGAAAATATTTCAATTAATAATCATATACTTTTTTGAAAGGAAGAAAAAATGATTATAGTTATACATGATTTAGAAGAAGAAATATTTAATAAAATAAATATTAAAGCGGATTTAATTTTATCACCAAAAGATAAGATTGGTCACTGTATGGGTTGTTTTGATTGCTGGTTAAAGAATGATGGAATTTGTAGTATACCGGATAAGTTTAATGATATGAAGGATATTTATTTGAAAGCATCAAAAGTAATCGTAATAAGTAAGAATTGTTACGGAATGTTTAGTCCCTTTATTAAAAATGTTTTTGATCGTAGTATTGGATATATTTCACCATATTTTCGTAAAGTATTTGGGGAAGTGCATCATCAATTAAGATATGATAAGGTTCTTCCGATGGAATATATTATTTATGATAGTAATAACGATGAGTGGATTAATACTTTTAACGAATTATTAAAAGCTAATCAAGAGAATTTTAATAATGATTATGAAGTTAAATATCTTAATGGAATCGAGGAGCTATATGAATAGAGTTTTATTATTATCGGGAAGTCCAAAATATAAAAATAGTGGATCAGAATATTATTTAGATATTTTATATGAAGAATTAGATAAGAATTATTATATTGAAGAAGAAAAGATGCTATATTTTAATGATACGCTTAAGAAAAAGGTTAATGATGCGGATATTATTGTGTTATCAACGCCATTATATGCTGATGCTTTACCATCACATGTTTTAGCTTTTTTAATGAAAATGGGAGATTTAGATTTATCTAATAAAATTTTATATGTTATGGTTAATTGTGGCTTTTTAGAAGGAATTCATAACGTGGTCGCACTTCGTATTATTAAGAACTATTGTGAAGCTCATGGTATTAAGTATATGGGTGGTTTAGGAATTGGGGGAGGACCAGTTGGGTACAAAAAAATCTTCTACAATTATCCTATTTATAAACAAATCAAAAACTTAGGAAGTGCAATTAATTATCAAAAACCATTTGAAAATAATTATGTATCACCATTAATACCGCGATTCCTTTATATTAACATCGCTAACTATCGTTGGAAAAGAGAAATAAATACTTTAAAAAAATAGTTAATCATGCTACTATATAAGTATAAAATAGTGGGTTGATAAAATGAAAAAGAAAAATTTTTTTATATCGATTACGATTATGTTAATCTTATTTTTATTACTAATCTATAGTTATCAATATGATGGTTATGTTAGTAAGTATATTGATATTATTCACACTGATTATTTAGATTACATTATGTTAGGAGTTACTAACTTAGGGCATGCAGTGGTTTTATTAATCATTGCATTGTTCTTATTGGTTAGTATTGATTATCGTTCTTCTAAGAATATTACGGAGTTGTTAATTGGTGGAGTTTTATCCAATACGTTAATAAAACTATTCTTTAAACGTCCAAGACCATTCTCTTTATTCTATGAATATGGTTATAGTTTCCCAAGTGCTCATATGATGTTATCAATAATGTTTTATGGTTACTTATGTTACTTGATGTATCATAGTAAAGCAAAGAAACCATATAAGATAATTTTCTTTACTATTATGGGATTATTAGTAAGTGCAATTGGCTTTTCAAGAATCTATATTAATGTTCATTACGTAAGTGATGTTGTTGGTGGTATCTTATTTGGATATTTATTATTGCTATTATTTATTATTTATACTAAACAAAAATATAAATTAATTGATGAATCAATTCGCTTAGATAAAAGTTTTAAGTATGCTTTTAAAGGTATTAAAACAGTGGTTCTTTATGAGAAGAACATGCATATTCATGTTATAGCTGCAATTATTGTTATAATCATGGGCTTAAAGTTTAGTATTTCCACTGGAGAGTGGATAACTTGCTTTATCTTATTTGCGTTAGTTTTCTCCAGTGAGATATTTAATACTGCTATTGAAAAATGTGTTGATTATATTAGTGAAGATAAAAACCAACTTGCTGCAGCTATTAAAGATATGTCAGCAGGAGCGGTTTTAGTTAATGCTATTGTATCAGCAATTGTCGGTTTGATAATCTTTTTACCTAAAATTATTGAGTTTTTAAAATAAACTATAAATATAGTTTATTTTTTTTAGGGTTTACCCTATAATAAGTATGTAAGGTAGGTCGTTAAAAGTGAGTAAACGTACAAGAAAAGTTATTCATGTTGCTTTTTATTTATTTTTTGCAGTATTAATTGGATATGGTATATATAGTTTTATTTCTTTTTACTTTAAACCAAATAAATTAGTAGAATTAAATTCAAAATATATAACCTTATATGAAGGGGATGTTTATCCACTTCAAGGGGAATATAAAAGAGAAGATGGTTCTTTAGCTAAAATTATTTATTCTATAAATAAAGAAGATATTGCATCAATTGATCGTGAAACTGGTGTTATTGTTGCTAAAAAGAGTGGTAAAGCAACATTGTTTGCGACGGTTGAGGATGATTCGTCTATTTATAGTGAAGCAAATATTAAAGTTATTAAACAAGATATGAACAATAATAAAGTAATTGTTAACGATAATAAAATTGAATTATCAGAAAACGTTCAAAAGCGTATTTATGTTAGTATTGGGAAAACTACGCCATCTCGTGTTACTTATCGAAGTCAAAATGAAAAAGTGGTTAAGGTTAATGAAAATGGAGTGGTAGAAGCAGTAGGTTCTGGTGAAGCTAAAGTTGAGGTAGCACTTGATAATGGCAAACCAGAAATTGTAACAGTTAAAGTTAATCCGGATCAACCAAAAGCAAATGAAAATAATAACATATCAGTAAAAGGAATAACTTTAGATAAGCAGTATGTTAGTTTAAATAAAGGCCAAACGATTGCGTTTAAGGCAACCATTAATCCTAGTAATGCTACTAATAAAAAGGTGACCTGGTCTACAAGTAATAAAAAAATTGCAACCGTTGACAATAGTGGTAATGTTAAAGCGGTTGGTACCGGAACTGCCGCAATTAGTGTAACAACTGCTGATGGTAATAAAACGGCAGTAGTTAAGGTAACAGTTATTGATAATAATACCGTTATTGCCGTTGAAAAAATTAATTTAAATCGTGGTAACTATATATTGACTAGTGGTAAGGGGGAAGATATTAGTTATTCTGTTGTTCCAAGTAATGCTACTAATAAAACCCTTTCCTGGACAAGCAGTAATAATAATGTAGTTAAAGTTGATGGAAATGGCAAATTGACTGGTGTTGGGGCTGGAACAGCTACTATCACTGCTACAAGTAATAATGGTATTAAAGTATCAGCATCAGTTAAAGTTTATCAATCTGGATTAGCAGTAGCTGATACCTACAATGCTACGGATTCATATATTGTATATAATCACAATATTTTGGAATATGGTGCCGATCCATATGGTGTAAAAGATTCATCTGCGGCCTTTAAAGCAGCTGTTGATAAGAATGGCTCAGGAACAACTATATTTGTTCCAAAGGGAAGATATATTATTAATGATCAAATCACTATGCCTGATAATTTTGCGTTTATAGGCGATTTAAAGCCGGGAACAGCCGATGGAACCATTTTAATGATTTATTATGGTGAAGGAACTACGAATGCTAAACAAAGTGCTTTCCGATTAAAAGATCAAGCAACATTACGTAACATTGCTTTTTGGTATCCTAAACAAAGAGTAAATGGCAAAGCTTATACAACGGCTTATCCACCAACAGTTATTCAAGCTGGAGTTGAAGGTTTAACTTTAGAAAATATTAACTTTGTTAATTCATATATTGCAATGGATTTTGCTAATGATCATGAAAATTCATCAATTCAATTCTTACGTAACGTTTATGGTACTCCATATTCGGGTTTAATTAATGATGCCAATTTGGATACTATTAAAATAATGAATTTAAATTTTAATGCTAATTATTGGTTAAAGAGTGGACTTTCAAATGTTCCTGATGCTAATAATTTAAAAAAATCATTAAAAGCTACGGGAGTAGGATTAATGTTTGAACGTCTTGACTGGTTCTTCTTAAGTGGTGTTAAAATTGATAATTATAATGTTGGAGTTCATTTAAGAAGAAGTATACCTAAGGGATATAATGAGGTAGGTATTGCTGAAGGTGAGATGTATGATGTTCATGCCACTAATTGTAATTATCCATTATATCTACAAGACTTCGATCATGTAGTTGTTACTAATTCATCATTTACTTCCAATACTTCTATGCCTGCTATCAATATAACAAAAGGAGTAAATGGTAATTTATCAATAAATAATTCAACAATTAGTGGTTCAACTGCTATTAAAAATGATGGTAATGTTTATATATCGTTAACTGGTAATAAGATTACTGGTGCAATTACTAAAGCAAATGCAAATATGAAGTATTCATTTGTTAATAATTCATTGAGTAAAACCGGTTATGATAGCTCTAATGTATCTGATAATGCTAAAACGGTTGGTACTGTAAATTATAATAAGAGTGTTGTTACTAAACCGTCATCAACTAAATTAGTAGCTATTTCAGCTAATAAAAATGAAGATATTTCAGACAAAGTTATTAATGCTATTAATTCTATTAAGAGTACGGGTGGTATTGTTTATATTCCAAAAGGAACATTTACAATTAATAAACAAATTGTGGTTCCGTCTGGAGTTGAGATTAGAGGAGCTAACCCATGGGCTCATAATTTCTGGCACGTTGGAACAACCAGAATTAACACAACTTATCAAAATACCTTATTTGTTTTAAACGCTAAATCTGGTTTAAATGGCTTTATGATAACGATGTTACCAGGAACTGCGACTGATTTACCATATACAATTCAAGGTAAAGGTGACAATGTTTATGTTATGAATATGTGTTTACCAAATCTATCACGTGGAATTGATTTAAAAACGGTTCGCTCTAATAATCATTTAGTTGAAGCAATTTGGGGAGATTTTTATCATAATGGTATTAGTGTAGGTGGTGGAAGTAGTAATGGTATTATCAGAAATTGTCACTTTACAATTAATACTTTAAATCATAATGAAGATACTGTTTTTGCTGGTCAATTAAATTATATTTATCGTAATTTTACAGCATTTGAAATTGGTAAGAGTTCTAATGAGATTGTGGTTAATAACTTTGTTTATGGACCTAACACCGGATTCTTATTAAATGATGGTGCATCGGGATTTAATATTATTGGTGGTGGATCAGATGGTACGGCTTATGCTGCATATCGTTTCCGTGGCAATGTTAATGGTAATATTATTAATTCAATGACTGCGATATATCCAGCGCAAAACCATTTTGTATTAAATGTTGATATGGGAACACCATATCGTAATCGTCGTTATTTTCTTTCTGAGAATTCTTATTCAGGATATGTAAATATTGTTAATGCGATGATGTGGGGAACATCAACTGAAGACACGTCTTCAGCAATCGAATTACATGGTAATGGCGATATGCATTTCTATGGTGGTATTATTCTTGATGCTGGTAGTCCAATTATTAATGATAGCCAAACTAATCTTTCAACATTTGGATTAATAATGAGAACTCAAGGGGTTACAACGGTGAAACTTAATCCGGGAGCTAAAGGATATCATGAAGCCGGTAATATTTGTTATGATGGTATTTGTACTAATCGTTTAGTAAATGCTGCAGGTATTAATATTTCAGCGAATAATAATGGTATTAAATAAGGATATTTATATATCCTTATTTTTTGCTGCTTAAAAGATAATATTTTTGTAAAAATTGTTGCTTATTTTTTAGGGTTTAATTTATAATTAAAATAGCGAGGTGTGGGTATGACTAAGAATAGAGTATTTCAGATTGGTGGATATATTTTTCTATTAGTTTTAATTGGAGTAGGTACTTATTTATTTGTAAGTACACATTTTAAACGTAATAAAAAAATCATATTAAATAGTGACCGCATTGTTTTATATGCCGGAGATACTTATCCTCTTGAAGGTGAGTATACTAAAGAAGATGGTACTAAAGCTAAAATAATTTATTCAATAAATAATGAGAAGGTTGCAACTATTGATCGTGAAACTGGTGTTGTAATTGCGAAGAAACGTGGTAAAGCAACTCTTTTAGCATCAGTTGATGGTGATAATTCAATATATGGTGAATGTAGTATTGAGGTTTTATTAGCAGATAATAATAAAGAAGTTATTTCTAATTCTAAAAGTATTATTTTAAAATCGAATGATAAACAAAGAATGTATATTAGTAGCGGAAAGATAGATCCTTCTCGTATAACTTATAAATCTTCTAACGAAAAAATTGCGACAGTAGATCAAAATGGGGTTATTACTGGTATTACGGATGGTAATGTTAAGGTATCAGTATCAGTCGATGGTCAAGAACAAGCATCAACTGAAGTTAATGTTGATAACAATAATACTAAGACGATTACTAATACTAATAAACCTCCGGAAAAAACTACTAATAATAATAATAACAATAACAACAACAATAATAATAACCAATCAACTACCACTAGCAAACCTAAAACAAATGATAATAAACCTAAAACAGTCAGTGTTACATCAGTAACGGTTAATGTTGCTGCTAAGAAATTAAAAATTGGTGAATCATTTAAATTAGAAGCTTATGTTAATCCAAGTAATGCAACAAATAAAGCGGTTACATGGAAGACTAGTAATTCTAAAGTTGCAACAGTAGATCAAAATGGTAATGTTAAAGGAATTAAAGCTGGTAGTGCTGTTATAACCGTTGTAACTAAAGATGGTAATAAAACTGCTGTATGTAAGGTTGATGTATTAAGCAATACCATTGATGTTCAAAGTGTTGGAATTGTTAATAAACAAGTTAATTTACAAATAGGTGGTGAAGCTACTATTACTGCAGCAGTATCACCAAGTAATGCTACGAATAAAACTTTAACATGGTCAAGTAGTAATACTAATGTAGCTACAGTAGATCAAAATGGTAAGGTAAAAGCAGTAGGTGTAGGTAGTGCTAATATAACTGCTAAATCTAATAATGGTAAAACGGCAACGAGTGTAGTTACGGTTACGGAACCACCAAAAAATCATGTTAATAAAATTCATTTCTTAGATACACAATCACAAACCAATCCATATTATCATAATGATGCTATTTTACTTGAAAGTAATGGTAAATTTGCAATGGTAGATGTTGCTGTTGGTGGCGAGTCATGCAATAAGATTTTAAATTATTTAAATTCAGTAGGAGTTAAAAAACTGGAATTTGTTGTTATTACCCACTGGCATAATGACCATTATGGATGTAATGGTATATTTAGAGATGGTAGTGGTATTGAAGCTGATAAGTTCTATTTAAAAAACATTGATGCTACTTATAAAGTAAGCTTACCAGAAGCTTATCAAAATGAATATGTTTTATTTAAAACTAATGCTGGAAGTAAAGCAGTTCTATTAAAAGATAATATTACGCTTAATTTTGAAGATTATACTTTAGAGTTAAGAAATATGACTAACCGTGTTCAACAATTAGTAAATGGTAATTACTGTAATGGTAACCATGCTACATGTGGTGAAAATATTAATAGTATTGTTATTAAAGGTACCGATAAAATAAGTGGTAAAACTTTCTATCTAGCAGCTGATGCTGAAGGCTATCGTGATAATAACAATGAAGTAATTTATAATTGGGAATATGAACTTGCTAAAGGTGTTGGATATGTTGATATTTATAAAGTATCACACCATGGTCATGGTAGTTCTAAGTTAACTTACAATAATCCACGTCAATTAATGGATGTATTAAAACCTAAATATTCAATATTGACATCAGCAAGAACTTCAAATAATGCTACAGGAATTAATGATACTGTTCAATATTTAAAGGATGTTGGTAGTAAGGTTTATTTTTCAGGATGTGGAACGGTAGTTGCAACTTTCCCTAATAATGCGTCCGGAAATATTGATGTGGTTCAATTAGCAAACGTTGATAATACCGAATTAGATCGTTGTACTAATTCTGGTGGAAGTTTAATTCCTCAAC
>JAEEKO010000024.1 GCA_016282415.1 Caryophanales bacterium
ACTATGATATTAATTTAGATGGTTCTTATTCCATTAAAAAAACTTTACCAGTGTTCAGTGATTTATCATATAAGACTTTAGATGTTAAGAATGGTACGGAAGCAATCGTTACTTATGCTAATTATGATAAGATGACCGAACAAGAACGCAATTTGAAGTATCAATCATTAATTACCTATTGTAAACAAGATACATGGGCGATGGTGGTAATTTTAGATGCTTTACGTCATTTGTAAAGTTGTGTCAAATTTTACAAAAATAGTGTATAGTTGTCAATTTGTTTAGTAAAATGATATTGTAAGGACGTGATTAAATGTTATATCCATCAATAGACAAGTTACTTAACATTGTTGATTCAAAGTACATTTTAGTTCATGTAGCTTCAAAAAGAGCAAAACAAATGCAAGAACATAAACATTTTCAATTAAATGATAGTGAATACAAGAGTAAAAAGGAACTTGGACGTGCGTTGGAAGAATTAGAAAGAGGTTTAATTACTGTTAAAAAGTAATTAAATCTTTTTTATTTTGCTAAAAATACTTGCATATCATTATTTTTTATGATAATATTACTTTGTCATTGGGGAATTAGCTCAGCTGGCTAGAGCACCTGCCCTGCACGCAGGGGGTCGCGGGTTCGAATCCCACATTCTCCACCATTGATGAAATTAATTAGGTTTTTAAAACCTAATTTTTTTTTGACCCCCGCATTTTGGGCATGTTATAATAAGGACATTGCAGGGGATGATAATATGGCAGTTACTTTTGATGATAACTTCGATAATAAATTCTATGAACATATGTTAGATTATTATCGTAATGCTGATATTGATGAATTATTTGGAGGGAATACTGACTTAACTTATGATGAAAAGTTTAAGGCATTATGTACGAATATCTTTGCTACTGCAATTGCTAATAAGTATAAGGGTAAACCAATTGAAGAAATTCAAGCTAGAATTGCGTGTGAAATGATTAATTATTTAAGTTGGTATCTTTTAAGAGAATCTTATTGTATGGTATATCCAGTCATTAAAGGTCAAGTGGCAAGAAAGGATTATCAATGTTTCTTATCTCGTAATGATATTAGGAAGGGCAGTTATTATTATCGCTATACGCCATTGATTGTTGCCACTGAGTATCCGGAAAATCCCCGATCATATAAGACCTTTAAATTATCGGAAATAATTATTTGCCACGAAGTAATGGGACAGTATTTACCCGAAAGCATTCGCGAATTAGATAGTATGGCTTATTATGCAAATTATCCTGAAGCAAAAGATAAATTAGCAGTTGACTATGAACATTTTCATAATGTTTTAAAACATCCGCTTAGTTTAGTACCAATAAAAAATCCAATTAAGAGATCTTAATGATTTGATAAAAAGAAATTGTTTGATGATTAGCCAAAACAATTTCTTTTTTTATGCTATCTAATTTAACAATAACTCCTTTAATTTCTTTAGTGTCATTTTTGATGTAGTAAGTAATATTAATAATTCGTTTTGTAGCTAAAGCTTTTTTAAGTTTAACTTCATTGTTTAAGATAACTTCTTCATCAAACTCAGGAGGAATAAAAATTTTGCGTTCTTTAACTAGTTCTTCTTTTAAACTATTACCGTTAATTACGGAACTAAAAGGAGCCCATTTAACTAATTCACGAGGTTTATTCATGATGGCCACCAATCTTACCATTACGCTCAATTGCAGTTGAGTCTGGAAGTAAACTAGTTCCTTTTAGTAAACTATTTTTACCAAAACGTTTCTTAATGGTATCAATTGTTTCATTTAGATCATCTTGCTTTTTAGTCTCAGAGATATCTTCAAATAAATTTAGTTGTTCACTCGTTTTTTCTTCTAAGCCACCAATACTGATACTAACTTTTCGAATCGCTTCATTGTGATAAAACTTATCTAAAATCAGTAAACATTCGGTATAAATAACATCGTCTTTATCGGTGCCATTATCAAGTTTAATAGAATGATAGAAACCACCATATTCATTACGTGAATAACTAAGCCCAAAGCCAATAACTCGACCAACATAATTGCTTTTACGTAACCTTGCTGTTAAAACTTCAATCATTTCTTTAATAATAATTTTAACATTGTCACCATTATAATCTTTAAATAAAACTTGACTATGACTGATGGATTTATCTTTGGTTTGATGATTATTAATATCACATATTTTAGTATTATCAATTCCATTAGCATGTTGCCATAGTTCGTAACCAATAACCCCATATAATTGTTTTAATTTGTTAGGGTCATAATTAGCTAGGTCGCCAATGGAATTAATTCCAAGACGATTTAGTTTTAGTTCCATGCGTGGCCCAATTCCCCAAAATTTAGATAATGGGGTGATGGGATAAAACTTATCTTTAATATCATCATAAGTCCATTTACAAATGCCGTTTTTATGTTTTTTAGCTTCAGTATCCATGGCAACTTTAGCAATTAACATGTTTGGCCCTATACCGCAGGTAGCAGTAAGTCCGGTTTTGGCTTCAATATCTCTTAAGATATCTTCAGCAATTTCATAATCGGTTTTTTGATATAATTTTAAATAATTAGTTAAATCTAAGAAGCATTCATCGATTGAATAAATATGGATATCTTCCGGAGCAACATAATTAAGATAAACATCAACAACTTCTTTAGATTTTTTAATATAAAGATTCATACGTGGTGGCACTTTAATATACTTAACGTTATTAGGAATTTCATAAAGACGGGTACGACCTTTGATTCCTTGATTCTTTAAATATGGAGTTACAGCTAGGGTAATAGCACCTTTGTTAGAACCAGCAACTACTAAAGGAGTAGTAAAAGGATCGAGACCACGTTCAACACATTCGCATGATGCAAAGAAACTTTTTAAATCAACAACAATAATATTTCTTTTTAATAATTCCATAGCATCACCACCAAACAAATGTTTCTATATCAATTATACCGAATATTTAAAAAATGTCTAGTGGCAAATAATGGTTATGGTGTATAATAATTGTTAGGTGATAATATGAAAAAAATTATATTTATAAGTTTATTAGTAATAATGGTATTTTTAGTTACTGGTTGTAAGAAAGAAGATGAATTTATAACCAGTGGTAAATTAGACGGAATTGAATTTAAAGAAGTTGATGAAGTAACTAATTACGTTAAAATTGAAATGGCTTCAGACGATTTAATCTTACTTGAATTATATCCAAATATTGCTCCTGGAACGGTTGCTAATTTTCAAAAATTAGTTAGTGAAAAGTTCTATGATGGCGTAATCTTTCATCGCGTTATTAAAGATTTTGTAATTCAAGCGGGAATTAATAAGAATAAAGAAGCTTTGAGTATTACTGGTGAATTTGCATCAAATGGTTATGCTAATACTTTACTTCATAAAAGAGGGGTTATTTCTATGGCTCGAGGTAATGGTATGCCTAATTCGGCATCTTCACAATTCTTTATTATGCATCAAGATAATTCTTCATTAGATGGCGATTATGCTGCATTTGGTAAAGTAATTGCAGGTATGGATACGGTTGATAAGATTGCGGTAGTAAAGACTGATAATAATGATCAACCAGTTATTGATCAACAAATAAAAACAATTCGTTTCATTTCTATTTCCAAATAAAAAAATATATGTTAAACTTAACTTGTAACAATAGTCAGGGAAGCATGGTAATGGAAAATGTATTTGTAAATGAAGCAGAAATTAATCAAAATAATGTCGAGGCAAAAGAAATAGACTACTATGTTTATAAAGATTTAGTAAGAATTGACAATGCTGATAGTAAAAACCAAGGGATTAAGTTTTATAATATTAGTGATGGTTCTTTCTATTTTGAAATTAAAGATGTTAATAACGTAGTAGCAATAATTCAAAATGGCCTTGATTTTTTTGTTCAATATAAAAATGGCACTATTATTCCTCATTTGAGTAAGGATTAGTATAGTGCTGGTAATATAATGCCTTATAGTCGTGAAATTGATTTGTTAAAAGAAGCTTTCTTAAGTGGTGAAGCTAAACCTTCAATCAAGGATAATCAACATATTCATGCTATTACTAAATATAAAATCAGTTGTCGTTATTTAATTGAAAAACGTAAAGCCGGTTATATGTTATTTAATGTTACTGATCGATTAGTAGCAATGTTAGATGATTACGAAGCGATGGCTAGTTTTATAAGTGTTAAAAGAAAGAAATTAGTTTTATTTAAAAAATATGAAGAATCTCCAACTAAGTATGGATTATATAATGTAATTGATAATTGTGAATATATTTTAGATGAAGAAACATATGAAAGTCTTCGCTCTTGTAAACCAAATGTTTTCAAAATGGTGGCAATTAAACAAGAGTTAGAACAATATTTTAATACAGGAATAACGCAAGACTTTCAAATTATTAGAGGGATAAATATTTTACCAACTAAGAATTTTATGTCATCGGAAGATTTAAAAAGAGGAAGAACTCGTAAACCATTAGTTCATGATGTAATTACTCCGGAAGAACTTGGCAAGAAACGAAAAGAGGAAAGTCAAAAGATTAAGGAAGCGGGTATTAAATCTCAAACCAAGAATGCTTTAAATATGTTGAATAATCCTCCTCATGAAATTCCAGAATATGAACCAGAATATATTGATAATTATGATGAATTTTTAAATAATGGTAGTGCTGATAAAAAAATAACATCAGCTAATATTGTTCATAATGATCCAGGAATGCGTTTAATGAAGCAAAAGGAATTGGTCAAAATAGAGTCAATGACGATGCCAGGACGTAGGATTATAGATGTTACTAAAAAAGATAAATATCATTTTATATATGATGCCAGTATGTTTCTAATTAAAATTGAAGAAATGGAACCACAAAGTTATGAATATGTAACTGATGATGAATTTGATTCAGATGATCCTTTATATCGTCAATCCCTTGCTTATCATGGTGATAATACTAATGAGGATTCTTTACTTAAAGTTCAAGTTTGTTTAGTAACTGATGAAGAAGTACCACTTTTTGAAGTTTATCATTGTGAGGGGCTTATTCAATATGGTCCTGCGCATTTTTATGTTCAATCACGAGGAACACAATTTAGTATTAATAATTATGCTAGTGAATATATTTATTATTTAGACTGCCCACCATTAGAATTAAGTGAAGAATTTAAGGGTAGAAATTTAAGTGGAATTACTTCAGAAGAAATTCGTGATTATTATTTAAAGCAAAATAAAAAAGCTAACAGAAAATATCATCGAACGATGCCGGGTTGTCTGTTTGATTTAAGATTGAATTTTCCAAGTAGTGCTCATCCTTATATGAAGATACCTGATATGATTGTTAACAATCAATATATGATAATTAATGGTCATGGCTTATATGATATGATAAATTATAAATACCTAGATTATAGGCGAACTTATTGCTATCTTGCGGTAAATGATGGAGTGTTTGATGGTGATCAACCGATAGATGGAACTATTGATGAAGTTGCTGAAAAAATATTATCAGATATATTCAATGAACATAAAGTAACCAGTGATATTTTAATAAAGACACTAAAAAACAAACCTAATTAATAGGTTTGTTTTTTTGATCAAATTCACAAGTATTTGTATTAGTTATGATTGAATATAAATAGCTTGCAATTAATTCATAATTATAAACATTAGAGTTTTTATAAGTTTCTTTAACTTTTAAAGCTTTGATGTACTTTTTGCCAGCTTCGTTAAATCCTAAAATTCTTAAATAATTGTTTTCTAAAAGATTTTTATCCGCTTTAGTAAATCCAATTAAAACATGAATTAACATGCGATTGATTTTATTAATAGTGTAGCGTTTAGTTTTAATTAGGTTGATGTATTCAGTAAAGTTATTAGCATTAACGATTTGTTTTTTTAAACGGTTTTCAATACCTTCATCAACATCTAAATAAATACTTAAATCTTTTTCGGTAATAATTTTAACTTTTAATAATTCAAATAATTTATTTTGATCAATGGTGTTAATTAATGGTTTAATATCATTTGGTAGATAAGGAGTAATATCTTCATTATCAATAATTTTATTACGGATATTATCAGCACTAATTATTTCATCATTACTGTTTAAATCGTGATAGTCATTAGTTCTTTTAATTGTTATAGGAACGATGTTGCTTTTAGTTTCTTTAATTGCTTTAATATATGAAATTCCTAGTAAGTCATTTGGTTTAAAAATATCTTCATTAACTTTTAAAGCTTTAGCTAAAGCAGTGGGATAATTTAATCCTTGATCTAAATAAGTTTTAACTAATTCATCATATTCGTTATTATTTTGTTTATTAACAATATCTTGTAGTAATGTAACATCGTTTGATTCACTACCAAAAACTAACTTGGTACAATTAAATTTATTTAATAATTTAATGCTTTCATAAGCAAAGGTATCAGCTGATTGCGTACCATATACAAAAGGTAATTCTAGAACAATATCAATATGGTTATTAAGGGCTATTTTAGTTTTAGCTTCTTTACTCAAAATAGAGATATTACCGCGTTCTAAGAAATAACCATTAAGAACTAGAATGATTAAACTATCAGGGTATAGTTCTTTAATTTTATTAATATGATATAAATGCCCATTATGAAAGGGATTATACTCTGCAATAATTCCAATTACTTCCATAATCTCACCTCGTGTATATATTTTAGCATATTTTATTGCTAAACAGAAAATATTTGATATAATGTTATTGGTGATTAAATATGATAATTGATTTAAGACAAATAACTAATAAACCATATTTAATTAATGAAACTGTCGAGTTTCCATCAAGTTATTATGAAAACACTGATATTAGAGAATTAAAAGATATCAAAGTTGATGGTGTTATTCAATTAAATTATGAAGAGAATATTGAATACAATTTAAATATCAGTGGTATTATGATTCTTCCTAATTCATTCACTTTAGAAGATTATGAGTATAAATTTACGACAAATGTGAATGAAATCGTGGATGAAAGTGATATTTTTTATGATAAATTGAAAAATACACTTGATATTATGGAGATTTTGTGGCAAAATATTGTTCTAGAGGTTCCAATTCAAGTTGGTGAAAGTAATAATGAACCAATAAAAAGTGGTGAAGGTTGGGAACTTGTTTCGGAAGATACAAAAAAAATTGATCCAAGATTAGCTCCTTTACAAGAACTACTTAAGGATAAGAAAGAGGTGGAAGATAAATGAAGATGAATATTCAATTATTTGCTGTTCCTTTTAGAAGAACTAGTAAAACTAAAAAAAGAATGCGTCGTACTCATTTAAAGAAAGAAGTAGGTACAATTACTACTTGTCCTAAATGTGGTGCACCATTAAGACCTCATCGTGCATGCACTAAATGTGGTTACTATAAAGGAAAAGAAGTAATCAATACTAATAATGAAGAAAAATAATCTACGAAATGTAGATTTTTTTATTGACTAATTTATTTATTGTGTTATTATAAATCTACGCTAAAAAAGAGGGAGATAGAAGATGGAATCAGTAAGAACAAATAAGGAAATATGTGAGAATATTAAAAATATTATTGATTATGAACAATATGGAGAGGATCCAAAAACTGAGGATGCAGAAACTGAGAATATAGAAACTGAGAATGTAGAAACTGAGAATGTAGAAACTGATGATTATTCTAAAGCATTGGAAAACACTTTTAAGAATTATTTAACATTTAGTGCAATGTTAGAATTAAATCCTGGAGATTTATTAGGTGATGAATTTGAAAGCGCAGTTAATAAGTGCATAAGAAATTATTTTACTAAATTTGAAAGTAGTGATACGCCTTTATATAATGAAGGAATTATGACTAAAGCATTCTACTTAGGATATTTCTTTAAAGATTTAAAAAAGATTAATATGATTAGAGAAGACAAAAGAATTAATCGTAAAGGAAGAAGTAGAGCAAAATTAATTAAAGCTGAAGTTTTATATTTAGCGGCATGTGACTATTATTTTAATTATTTTGTTGGAGCATATATTGCAAAATTGATGTTACACTTACAAGTGGAATCAGTTGAAGAATATAAATCAGCTAGAAAATTCATTGAAATGAGTATTAATGAAAAAAATAGTGAATTATTAGAATTCGTATTATATCGTATTGATAATTATGATGAAGAAATAAGTATTTCTTTTGATGAACAATTTGGTGATCAAATAACTGATGATGCAATTGTAGATGTTTTGGTTTTAGATTTAATTAAGGGTGAATTTGATATAAATAAAATAATAGCGAATCAGGCGGAAAAAAGAAAGACAGATGAACCTAAGAAAGAATTAACAGATCATTCAGTTAAAAATAAACCTAAAAAAAGTTCTAATTAGAACTTTTTTTATGATATAATTAATATTAGTGAGATAATGGAGAAGATTAATAATGATAAGAATAGCAAAAAATGGACTTCCTCAGCATACTAAAGATGAAATAAAACTAACAAGAGAGTTTGCTGAAGTGGTATTTATTGAATATATGAGAAACAAGATTAATAAGATAAGTAATGCTGTTAGTAATGAACAACATGAAGTATCTAAGAATGTTAAAAAGATGGAATTAATACCTAACAATAAGTAATAATATTTATAGGAGAATAATTATGAAACTAGAAGAAATTACTAAAGAAGAATTTGATTTGTTTGCTAAGACACTAAAATGTCAAAACTTTTTTCAATGTGGTGCAATGAAAAATTTCTTTGATTTAAATAATCAAGAAAATTATTTAATTGGATTAAAAGATGAAAAAGGTAAAATTAAAGCTGCTACTTTATTAGTTTACCGTTCTAGTTTTTTAGGTAAAAAAATGTATGAGGCTACTAAAGGCTTTATTTTGGATTACAATGATTATGCTTTAGTAAAAGAATTTACAGAAAAAGTTTATGAGTTTGTTAAAGCTCATAATGGTTATCGTTTCCTAATTAGTCCTTATATTCCATGTGTTGAACGTGACACTGACGCTAATATTGTCGAAGGTGGTTTTGATAATCGTCCAGCATTAAATAATCTTTTAAAAATTGGTTACAAGGATATTGGTGTAGGAGTTCAGGTTAAGTGGGATTATGTTTTAGATATTGATAATCGTAGTCCAGAAGAGCTACTACAATCTTTTCGCCCTAATACGCGTAATTATATTAATCGTACGATTAATAAGTATCAACTTGAATGTAAGGATTTAACTTATGAAGAATTAAGTGAGTTCAAACAAATTACGGAAGATACTTGTGCGCGTCGTGGTTTTAAAGATAAAACGCTAGATTATTATCAAAAGATGTTTAAGACCTTTAAAGATGATGTAGTATTTAAAATTGTTTCTTTAAACTGTGATACTTATATAAATGTATTAAAAGAAGAGAATGAAGTTTTAGAAGCTAAGATTGAAGAATTATCTGATGGCCCTTCAAATATTAAGAAAAAGGAAGTAATGAAGCAAGATTTACAAAATAATCTTCGTAAGATTGTGGAAACTACTATATTAAAAAAAGAACGTGGTAATATTATTCCACTTTCTGGTGCAATGTTCATGCTTTATGGAAGAGAAATAATTTATTTATTTAGCGGATCATATGATGAATATATGAACTTCTGTGGCCAATACCGTATTCAATGGGAAATTATTAAATATGCGAGCTTACATCATTATGAACGCTATAATTTCTTTGGAATCATGGATGTCTTTAATAAAGATGGTAAAGATTATGGTGTTTATGAATTCAAAAAAGGATTCAACGGATATGTTGAAGAACTTGCCGATGTATATGAATATGGTAAAGGATTTAGATATTTCCTATACCGATTAGTAAAATTAGTAAGAAGATAATTGTTAAACAATTATCTTTTTTAATTTAAGTAGTGATAGAAACCTTATAAAAAGGGATATGCATGAAACATTTTGTGATGACCTTAAAATTAATATCTGAAATATATGGTATATTTCAGATTTTTTATTATGCAATTAAATCAAAAAAGATAATTTATCATTATATATCTTTCTTATTAAAATCAAAACATTTTTTTTACAATTTTTTTATTGTTTACACATAATTGTAAAGTTTGTAAAAATTGTTAAATTATTTTACTTTTTTGTTGCTTTTATGGGGGCTTAATAGTATTATTAAGTTAGACAGTGGTACATTGTGGCAGAAAGTGGGGGATTCAAATGTTCATGGGTGAATATCATCATAATATTGATGAAAAGCGTCGATTGATAATTCCAGCTCAATTTCGTAATGAGTTAGGTTCTAAATTCGTCATTGCGCGTGGTTTAGAAAAATGCTTATATGTTTATTCATATGAAGAATGGAATCGAATTGTCGATAAATTAAAAACTCTACCTTTTACAAAAAAAGATACCCGTACATTTATGAGATACTTCTTTTCTGGTGCTACTGAATGCGAATTCGATTCTACCGGTCGAATTAACATTGCCTCATTGTTAGCTGAATATGCCAATATTGAAAAAGAATGTGTTATTATTGGTGCTAACGATCGTATTGAAATATGGTCAAATGAAAATTGGACTAATTTCTTTAACGAAAATGCTTCACAACTTGAGACAATTGCAGAAAACTTGTTTCAGGATGATAGTTTTTAATGAAACACTATAGTGTTCTTCTAAAAGAGACTATCGATAATCTTGATGTCAAAGCGGATGGCCTGTATGTCGATGCCACACTCGGCTACGGTGGTCATTCCAAAGATATTTTAGCGAGATTGAAAAGGGGTTTTCTTTTCGCCTTTGATCAGGATATGATTGCTATCAATTATGCAAGTGAATACTTAAAACAATTTGGTAGCAATTATAAATTGATCCATAGTAACTTTGTAAACTTAAAAAAAGAATTAAATAATTTAGACGTTGATCAAGTCGATTGAATTATTTTCGATTTGGGTTTTTCTAGCCCTCAAATCGATGATGCAAGTAGGGGATTTTCGTTTATGAAAGATGCCAAGCTTGATATGCGTATGGATCAAAGTCAAAAATTAAGCGCTTATGAAGTTGTTAATGAGTATGATTATGAAACTTTATTAAACATTTTTTATACTTATGGAGAAGAAAACTTAAGCAAAGTAATTGCTAAAAAAATCATTGAAAAAAGACCAATTAATACCACGATGGAATTAGTCAAGGTTATTAATGAAGCGGTTGGTAATAAATACTTTAGTTTAAACCATCCTGAACGTAAGATATTCCAAGCAATCAGGATTGAAGTTAACAGTGAACTTAAAGTATTAGAAAGCGTTTTGCCAGACGCTATTAGTATGTTAAAACCTGGTGGTCGTATTTGTGTTATTACATTTCATTCTTTAGAAGATCGAATTGTAAAACAAATTTTTAAAAAATATAGTGAAGTTGATGAAATGGTTAAAGGTCTTCCGGTTATTCCCGATGAATATAAACCATTAATTAAATTAGTAAATAAAAAACCAATATTACCTAGTGACAAAGAATTAGATGAGAACACTAGAAGTAAGAGTGCAAAATTAAGAGTTATCGAAAGGATCTAATTATTATGAAGAAAA
>JAEEKO010000005.1 GCA_016282415.1 Caryophanales bacterium
ACACAAGTATCTTTATCGACTTCCGCAACATCAACTTTTTGAAAACGTCTTAAGAAAGCGCGGTCTCTTAAGATATAAGTTTCATATTCCTCAGTAGTAGTTGCACCAATCATTTTAATAGTACCACGGTCTAGACCAGCTTTTAACATATTAGCAAAGTCTACTCCAGTTTCTCTAGTTCTACTAATTAAAACATGAGTTTCATCAATAAAAATTATTGTTTTAGGTCTTTTTTCTAATTCTTTAACTAATAAATCAACTCTAGTTTCCGTTTGACTATCAATATTATATTCACCCATTAAACTAGTGAAATTAATTTTATATAATTCATAACCTTGTAATGCTTCTGGAACTAAATTTTTTTGAATACGATATGCAATACCTTCAACAATACTAGTTTTACCAATACCAGGTTTACCAACTAGTAAAGCACTCTTCTCTGGTGTTAACAATGTAATAATACATTGTCTAATTTCCTCATCACGTGCTATAGCCGGATCAGTAATATATTCTTTTGCTGTTAAGTTTTCACCATATCGTTCAATAATACTTACACCATTATCCATCACGATCACCTATTATAATAATAACATAAAAAAAACGATTGATAAATAATTATCAACCGCTTTACTATTTATTGATGTTGATTTGCTTTTTTAATCTTATCAATTGTTTTACTATTAGCATAAATTGTTACTTCTTTATCAAATAAGCGATTATACTTATAAACTTTTTTATCTTTTAAATTATCGTAAACCGTCATTACTAATTTTCTAAAGTTTTCATAATCACTATGATAAGTTTTAATTAAATCCGCACGATTTTTATTAACCATTACTTCAAACTTCTCACTTGATGATTCTGGTTCACTAACAACAATACGATATTCTTTTTTAGCTTTCTTATCAACAACATATTTTACATAATAATTATTAGTATTTAAAATAGCTTTATTACTAACTTTATATACCGTATCAACATTCTTATAATTATCCGGAATATCATCAACTAACTCCGTTTTTAATATTTCAAATGGTACTAAGCAAGAAGTTGCTACCAATAATGCTAAACAACTTGAGAAATGGAATAATAATACACCAACTTTTACATTACCATCAATTACTAATTTAGTTAATAAATAAGTAAAGAACAGTATAAAAGCTAAAGCACTTAGTAATCCCAGCAATGGTGATAAATAAGGTAATCCATCAATCAATAGGCAAATATAAAAAATAATGCCACCTAATACTGATACTAATACTAAATAAAGTGGTATTAACACCAAAATAAATAATAATATTCGAATAATTGTTAATAATACACTTCCTGTTGCCTTTAACACCTTTTTATCTTTTTCTTTACTATTCATAAAAACCCTCCGCATATTTGATACCATCTTGTTTTCTTACATATTGTGAGAAATACTTCGGAAGCGGTGCTTCAAAAGTCATTTCTTTACGGGTGATTGGATGAATAATTGTTAATTTATATGCATGTAGATACAAGTGTTTCTTTCTGGTATCTAAAGCATATTTCTTATCACCAACCACTGGACAGTTAATACTATTCATATGAACCCTTATTTGATTTTTACGTCCAGTTTTAATATTTATTCTTACGAAATTATAATATCCTGGCTGTAAAACTTCATATTCAGTTATTGCTAATTTAGCATCTTCACTTTGATTAGTAATATAAACCATATGTTCTTTATTTTCTTTTAAATAGTTTTTAATAACTCCAAAGCGGTCCATCTTACCTTTACAAAGTGCTAAATACTCACGATCAAATTTATCCCAATGTTTTTGTAAGTATTCTTTAGCAATATCTACTTTTGCAAAAACAATAACTCCACTTGTATCGCGATCTAAGCGATGCACAATAAATACTTTGATTTTAGGATTCACTTTTTTAATATAAGTATAAACTTGATGATATAAAGTATTATATTTTTCTTTAGTAGTAGCAATCGTTAATAAATGCTCTGGTTTATTAACTACTAATATATAACGATCTTCGTATAAAATATGTAATCGCTGCATACTACCACCAATTTAATTATATCATGTATTAAAAATATATGTTATAATTATTTCGACAAAGGATTGGTATTATGAGAATAAGAAGAAAAACCAAAAAGGTTGGAAAATTATTTATTTTATTATTAATATTATTAGTAGTCGGTGGTGCTGGTTATTATACATATAGCAAAATCAGTGAACAAAACCGTATTAAAAATATTAAAAAAGGTTGGTATGTTGAAATTAAATCCGACTTTATTAATTTAAGAAGTGACTGTAATGCCTCTTCTAAAAAGATTGGTGAAGTTAAAAAAGGTGAAGTATATAAAGTATTAGATGTTAATCTAGAAACTCCTGGTTACTTCTTCTATCAAATAAAAGTTGATAAAAAAACTATCGGATGGATTGCATCAACAATTGAAGAAAAGAATGGTAAACCATATGCTCAAAATCATAACAACACCATTGATTTTAAAACCCCAACTCTTAAATTCTTTGAAGATGAATATCAAGTTTATAGTATAGATAAAATTAAATATGATCATCTTGAAGTTGATGATGACAGTGATGATTGGGAAATAACTTCTGAGGTATATCATGAATTAGATCCCGTAAATGATAAAGACCAATATTGGATTAAATATACTGTTACTGATAAAACAGGAAAGCATTCATCTAAAGTACAACGTATTGTGTTTGATGTTAAGCCAAGTGAAGATCAAGTAAAATCTTTTCAATTAATGCGTAATAACTAAAAAAATAACTCAGATGAGTTATTTTTTTAATTCAATTTTAACACGATTGGCTTTCTTTAGATTAACATCAGTTGATGCCATAACCGTCATACTATGATCAGGTTCAATTTCACTATTAACATAACCTAATAAAGTAGTAACTTTTTTATTATCTTTATCATAGAAAGTAAATAACAATGATTTAGCTTTAATCGTTTTTTTAGTTGGGTTTTTAACATTAACAGAATAAGTATATAAACCTTCATCTTTAATGATAACACCATCACTAATTCTCAATTTACCTACTACTTGTGTTTTATTAATATTGTTAGTATGTAACAATTTATAACGTAATACTATTCCTAATGTTACAATTCCAGCAATTACTAAAACCGCTGCTACAATCAGTGCAATTGTTACTTTTTTATTTGACATATTTATCAACCTCGATTTTATGATACTAGAAACATTATAACAATGATTTTAAATGATAGCAATAAAAAAACTACCATGTCTGGTAGTTTATTTCTTAAATGGCGCTTGATGTAGGACTCGGACCTACGACCTGCCGGTTAACAGCCGGATGCTCTACCAACTGAGCTAATCAAGCACTTGCTATATAAATATAGCAAAAATGCCGGTATATGTCAATAAAATTCACTAATTTTTTTCAAAAAAATTTTTTAACAAAGCCAATACTTCATCCTTGCTTTTTAGCTTATTAACTTCGTTTTTTAATTCCTTGGTATTAGGAATTCCTTTTAGATACCACATAATAAATGAACGCATCTCTAAATTAGCTAAAATTGCATTCTTATCTTGCTCTAACATATTATAGTGTCGTTCAATCATTTGATATACTTCTTCATTCGAAGGTTTAGGTAATAATATCCCTTCTTCTAGATATGTAACTGTATCACGAATTAACCATGGATTACCTAAAACCCCACGTCCAATCATTACTGCGTCACATCCGGTTTCATCTAACATTTTCTTAGCTAATTCGGGAGTAGTTACGTCCCCATTACCAATAACCGGAATTGATACGCACTCTTTTACGGCTTTAATGATATTCCAATCAGCGTTTCCTGCATAACCTTGACTACGGGTTCTTGCATGAATTGTGATGGCACTAGCACCGGCTTTTTCAATCACTTTAGCAACTTCAGTTGCATTAATACTATTTTGATCCCAACCACTACGAATTTTAACCGTTACTGGAACGTTTACCGCCTTAACGACAGCACTAACAATATCATAAATTTTTTCTGGATTCTTTAACAAAGCGCTTCCCGCTTGTGATTTTAAAGCAACTTTAGGTACCGGACATCCCATATTAATATCGATAATATCCGGATGCATCTTTTCTTCAATAATCTGTGCCGCCTTTACGAAGGATTCTTTATCACTACCAAAGATTTGTTGTGCTATAGGGCGTTCCTCTTCGCTCATTTTTAACATATCTAATGTTTTATCATTATCATAACAAATAGCTTTATCCGAAACCATTTCAGCAAAGATTAACCCTGCCCCCATTTCTTTGATTATCTTACGATATGAAGTGTTTGAAATACCTGCCATTGGCGCTAAAACAACTTGATTATTGATTTCAACATTTCCTATTTTCCACATTATTCTGAAGCTCCCGCTTGAACGGCAGTTATTGCAATAACCCCAACAATATCATCAACACTACATCCTCTTGATAAATCATTTACCGGTTTATTAATACCTTGGGTAATTGGTCCATAAGCTTTAGCATGACCTAATCTTTCTACCAATTTATAACCAATATTACCAGCATCAAGATTTGGGAAGATTAGTACGTTAGCATGACCAGCAACATCAGAATATGGGGCTTTTGTTTTAGCAACTTCTGGTACAATAGCTGCATCTAATTGTAACTCACCATCCATTTGATATTCTGGAAATAATTCTTTAGCCATTCTTACCGCTAATTTTACCTTATCAATCATCTCATGTTTAGCACTACCCATTGTTGAATAAGACAAGAATGCTGTAATTGGTTCACTGCCAGTTAACAATTTAAAACTATCTGAAGAATCTTTTGCAATAAATGCTAATTCTTTTGGATTAGGATATTCATTTAAACCTGCATCCCCAAAAATATAAGGGGTTCTTGATCCATCTAAATTCAACGTATCCATTAAGAAAAATGCGGATACTAATTGCGAAGTTGGCTTAGTTTTAATAATTTGTAATGCTGGTCTTAATGTATCGCTAGTAGGATGACAAGCTCCAGATACAATTCCATCCGCGATACCACGTTTTAATAACATACAAGCAAAATACATATTATTAGTAGTTATCATCTTACGAGCATCATCTAAATTAATACCTTTATCTTTTCTTAATTCATAAAATTCAGTAATTAAATCATCGGTATATGGATAATCAAAAGGATTAATAATTTCGACATTATCAATCTTATCAATCTCATATTTATCCCCAATTAAGATAATTTTAGCAATTCCCTCTTTTGAAGCAATTTTAGCAGCTTCCACTACTCTTTTATCTTCAGATTCAGGAAGAATGATTGTTTTAAGATTACCTTTCGCTTTATTTTTAATAAAATCTATTATTTCCATTGTCAATCACCACCTTTATTATAATATATTTTTACCAATTTGTGTTAAAATATAAGTGGTGGTTGTATGGAATTTTACCGTGAAGTTGAAAAAAACTTAATTAAGAAGAACCGTAAAGAACTTTGGTCAAAATTTATCAAAGCAATAAAAGACTATAATTTAATAAATGAAAATGATAAAATCATGGTTTGTATGAGTGGTGGAAAAGACTCTTTCATTCTTGCTAAACTATTACAAGAATTAAAACGTCATGGTCAAACCAACTTTGATGTTGGATTTGTCGTAATGAACCCTGGTTATAAACCTGAAGTATTAAAAAAAATTACTGATAATGCCACTTTATTAAATATTCCTATTGAAATATTTAGTAGCGACATATTTAAAGTCAGTACAAGTTTAAACCCAACCAACCCATGCTATATGTGTGCAAGAATGCGTCGTGGTTATTTATATGATTATGCTAAAGAACACGGCTATAACAAAATAGCATTAGGACATCACTATGATGACGTAATTGAAACTATCTTAATGAGTGTTATTTATGGTGGCGAATTTAAAACTATGCTTCCTAAATTAAAAAGTAAAAACTTTGAAGGCATGGAACTAATACGTCCAATGTACTATATCCGTGAAAAAGACATTGTTAATTTCAGTAAGAACAATAATTTAACCTTTATTAACTGTGCTTGTTCATTTACCGAAAGCAATATTGAAGGAAAAAGAAAAGAAATTAAAAACTTAATTAAAGAATTAGAAAAAGATAATAAATACGTTCCATATAATATATTTAAAAGTGCTGAAAAAGTAAATTTAGAAACCCTTTTAAGTTATACTAAAGACGATGTTATATACGATATTTATGATGATTATGATATAATGAAATAGGTGAAAATATGAAATTTATCGATAAACTAGACGAAAAAGAATATAGTAAATTTATGAATAATTGTTCTTATAATCACTGCCTTCAGTCAGTTGCATGGGGTAATATTAGTGATAAAGAACGTAATCAAAAGAAAGTTATTGTTGGTTTAAAAGATGATAATGATAAACTAGTAGCAGCAGCCCTGCTTTTAAAGAAAGTAACTCCTTTTAAAATGTGTTATTTCTACTGTCCGCGTGGATTTATTCTTGATTATAACAACAAAGAAGTATTAAATACCTTTACAAAGGAATTAAAAACTTATTTAAAAAGAGTTAATGGTATTTATTTAAAAATTGATCCCGAAATAAAATATCAAACTATTGATGAAGATGCCAACCCAATTGATGGTGAAAATAACTATGATTTATTCAATTATTTAATAAAATTAGGTTATAAACACCAAGGATTTAATCGTTTGCATGAAAAAAATGAACCAAGATATACTTTTAGAAGATATTTTAAGAATTATGATAGTATTGAAGCAATTGATGAAAGTATCTCTAAAACTTTTATGAAATCATTAAAACGTAGTTATAATTATGATTTAACCGTAAGTATTGCTGAGGATTTAGAAGATTTTATTCGATTAAATAAATTTAATGCTAAAAAAGATGGCTTTATGGCTAATAAAGAATCTTTTTATCGTACTTTCTTTGAAGAAACTAAAAAAGAAGGGAATGCTAAAACCTTCAATATTAGCTTAAATCCCGGAAAACTAACCAAAAAGTTCCAAAAGGAACTTGATGAATTAAAGAATGCCCTAGATAATGGTACTTTAAATAAAAAAGATCGTGGTAATGCAAATGAGACCATTAAAAGATTAGAAAAAGATATTGAAACCTTTAAAGATCTAGGAAATGACGATATTGTTGTTTGCTCAATGATTTGTGGCTATACCAAGAATGGAGCATGGACCTTATATATTGGTAATGACACCCTTGGTGAATATACATTCAGCATTAACCGTGTTTATTATGAAGCAATTATTGATGCATATAATAACAAGTATGACTTCATTGATTTATTTGGTACTGTTGGTGACCCTAATACTAATTATAAGAATACAAAAGGATTACATGAGTATAAACGTAAATTTGGTGATGAATACACGGAATTCATCGGTGAATTTGATTTAATCAATAAACCTTTTTGGTACCATATGTTACCGATATTATTAAAAAGCTATCGCTTTATCTACAAAATAAAGAATCGTTAAAAAGTTATTGTATTATTTAATAAAATATTATATACTAATCTAATTTAAAAAGGAGGGAAATCATGTACATCCGCGAATTAACTGAATATGAGTTTACTTATTTTGCAAGTCGTCATATTCTAAGAAATTATCATCAAACACCAAATTATGCTAAACTCATGGGTAAACATGGTTTTACCTATGAATTTATTGGATTATTTAACGAAAATGATGATTTAATTGGTGCATCACTTATATTATTTAAAAAAGTATTTAAATTTACTTCCTACGGTTATGCTCCAAAAGGATTATTAATGGACTATTATGATGAAGAAGTTATTAAAGAATTTGCGCGTTTATTAAAAGAATACTATTTAATTAAAAACGTCGCCTTTATTCGTATTAATCCAGAAATTTCGATTGGAACCATTAATTATGACAAAAACTATGTAATTGATTATAATAGTAATCGTAAGATAATTAATAGTTTACGTGATGCGGGATTAATTCTAAATAACAATACTAGTGGTTTTAACAGTATTATTCCTAAATATAATGCCATTATTAAGACCGATAAGTATGATTTAAATAATGTTGCTAAGAATCATCGTAAAGAAATACTTAAAGGGGAACGTAAAGGTCTTGAATTAATAAAAGCTGATGAATCTTACCTTCCTTATCTTCATGATTTTATTAAAAAGAAAAAAGATCGTCCATTAAAATACTATGAAGATTATTACGATGCTTTTAAAGACAACGTTGATTTATTCCTAGTAAAGATTAACTACGATCAATATTTAATAAATATTACTAAATTATATGAAGAAGAAAATGAAAATAACATTCGTTTATATAATGCTCTAGTTAAAAATAATAATCAAAAGCATTTAAATGCCAAAATGGAATCTGATCGTTTATTAAATGAATATAAAATTGAATTAGAAGAAGCAACTAATGGTAGTCATGATAATAAAGAAACCTTTATTGCAGCAGCCTTTGCAATTCGTTATGATAACCGTGTTAATATTGTAATCAGTGGCTTTGATAAAAACTATCGTTCCTTCTCCCCTAATTACTTCTTACATGATGAATTAATTAAATATTACCAAAAAGATTATAAATTTATTGAATTAAATGGTATTACTGGTAATAAAAATGATAAAAAATATAAAGGAGTTAATGAATTTAAACTTGGTTTTAATCCAGAAGCCTTTGAATTTATTGGGGAATTTGATTTAATTATCAACAAGCCATTCTACAAATTAATAAATTTCTTAAAAATAATAAAAACAGATTTAAAAAAATAAATCTGTTTTTTTTAATTTCCATAAACTTTTTTATGACAACTGGTAGCTACCTCTTTATCATATAAAGTATGTAATTCATTAATTTTCTTTGATAATGTATTAGTCGTATTAATATAACTTCCGTTACCATGTAATGTTAATATTGAGATGAAATAAGGATGTTCAGTAAAGAAAATACCAACATCATGATAATAATCCCCATAATAACCATACTTATGAATCATCGTTGTATTATCAAATGCTAAATGATTCCAATAAGTATTATTCATCCAACCTTTAATAATATTACCACTGGTTGGGTATTCAACTAAATCTTGATATAGCTTATTTAAATAAATATTCATATCTTTAGCACTTTGCATACCATAAGAATCCCCACCAGTTAAGATATTCTTAGCACCCAAACTTCTTCCATAACTTTGTAAAGCATTAAATCCAATATAATTAATCATAATACGATGTGCTATATTATCACTAACGGTTAAAGCACACTCAATTACTTTAGATATTTCAATATCTTCTCCTGGAGTGTATTTTTCCATACAAGGATTATCTTTTATATAGTAATTCTTATTGTAGGGAACCTTAGTATCAAAGGTCATTTCACCACTATTAATCTTATCTAAAATATATAAGGTATCTACTAATTTAATTAAACTACAACCATAATAAACTTTATCTTCATTATAAGTAAAAGTATAACCAGTATTAACATCTTGGTAATAAATAGAAACACTTAAGTTATTTTGACGAATATAAGCTAGAATAGCTTGTTCTTTTTCTTCAACACTACTTGGTTTATAAGCACTATAATATTTAGCCGTAATACATTTGTTATAAGCTTCTTGTTTTTGACGTTTTTCCTCTTCTTTACGACGGTTTTCCGCTGCTATTTTTTTATCATGCTCATAATCATATAAATAATAAGCACCATAAAGTCCTCCACCAAGAATTAATAAAATAATAATTAGTGGAAATAGTTTTAAATGACGACGTCTTCGCTTAGCCATATTACGACACCTCTACTATAAATAATTATAGCATAAAAAAATGTAAATACTATTCTATTTCTAATGTATTTACATTTTCAAACTTATAACCATTTTCTTTTAAGGTTTCTTTAAAATGATCTTTAGCTGCCTCACTTTTAGCAACATACTTCTCGAAGTACTCTGAATCATTATTAAACGCCTCAATTAAGCCATTAATATAGTCTTCACTAGGAAGAACCTGATTATTAATAACTTCTTTATAATAGCGTGTTTTAGCGTTATTATCCATATTACCTGTTCTAATACCATAAATAATAACTAATTTTTCACGCTTATCATTAGTAAAACATCCATAATAAATACGAGAATTATTAAAGTTAGCAGATTTAAAGTGAAAGCGTTTTAATAAATCTTGTTTTTGTTTATAAATATTATTCATACAAATATGACCTTCAATATCGTTATGAACATCAATATTTTCTAATCGTGTGATACGATCAAATGCAATAGCTTGATCATTGACATTTCTAATATCACTTAATATGTTTTTTTCAACATAACTAATATCATCTTTATCAGTTAAAAGAATCATAGTATTCTTACGATAATCAACAATACTTTCAGCTTCTTTAATATTTTCGGATTCATTACTAATAAGACTTAAGTGATTTTCTAAAATTACTTTATATTGCTCTAATTCTTTTAAATATTCTTCCTCACTAAATAATCCGATAGAATAATAGTAAACTAATAAAGTTAAACCATTATAATTACTTTCAATTTTTAATAATTCATTATCATTTTGTTCAGAATCTAAATAATTATATATATAAATTAATTGTTTAAAATTATTTACTAATTCAACTTCGCATTTACGACTTTGACTTTTTAAATAATCAGCAGCATCGAACTTCTTCATTTCAATATTAGGAATTATTTTTAATAAGAATAATAAATTAGGCATCATATTCTTAACAATATAAGTTCTTATTAATAAGTTAAGATACGTGTTTAATCGATTATTTGTATAACCACATAAAATACGGTCAAGATCTTTAATATCATAGCTTAAAAGGGTATCTAATTCTTTAATATTATCTTCCATAACACTTAAATCAGTTATGTCTGTATATTTAATAATAATATTCTTTTCTTCTTCTGTTAGCTTCATATCATTAATTCTAT
>JAEEKO010000025.1 GCA_016282415.1 Caryophanales bacterium
AAATTAAGTGATAATCTAAAACCAAAAGTAATTAAATATTATGAAGATAAACAAGTATTAAAAAAGCCTCCTTATTCTGTTTTTCAAGCTCGCGAAGCAGATACAGTAATCACACTATATGAATCTGGCAAAATTATGTTCCAAGGAGTAAGCGCTGATATTGATGCTAATATCTGGATTGATTTAGAACGGGTTCATAATCATCGTGATGTTTTAAATGAATCTAACAAAAAAGATAAGAAAGATAAAAAAGAAAACACTTTAACTTATCATAATATTGCAACTATTGGATCTGATGAAGTTGGTACTGGGGATTATTTTGGACCAATCGTTGTTACTGCATCTTATGTTTCTAAGGAAGATATTCCTTTTGTAACCGATTTAAAAGTTAAAGATAGTAAAAAATTAACTGATGCAGATATCAAAAAAATTGCTCCAATCTTAATTAAAAAGATTCCTTATAGTACTTTTATCTTAGATAATCCATCTTATAATGAAATGCAAGCTAAAGGATACAACATGAATAAGATTAAAGCAATTCTTCATAATAAAGCACTAGGAAATTTATTAAAAGAATATCCTGATTTAAATTACGATAAAATTATTGTTGATCAATTTGTTTATGAGAAGAAATATTATGAACATCTTGAAGGTTCTAAAGAAATTGTAAGAAATATAACTTTTACCACTCAAGGTGAAAGTAAATGTTTAGCAGTTGCAGCATCATCAATCATTAGTCGTTATATCTTCTTAATGAAAATGAATGAACTAAGTGATTTATATCATACACCACTTCCGCTTGGAGCATCAGAAGAAGTTGATAAAATTGCTAAAGAATTCTATGACCTTGACCAACTAAATACTTTAAATAAAATTGCTAAAATTAATTTCAAAAATACTCAAAAAATCCAAGATATGTAATCTTGGATTTTTATATTTCATTAAAGATTATATCTAAAGCATGATCTTCTTTAAGATCCCCTATTTTTAATAAATAATCAATATTAGCTAATTTAATAATATAATCTTTAACTTCATCAATTGAAAAAGCATTACTGAATTTTAAATAATTATCAATTGCATAAGTTTTTAAACCAGTCGCTTTTTCCATATCTTTTTTCGAAGCATGTTTTAAATCTAATTCCTTAATAATTAAATAATCACTAAAGTTTTTACCTAATATGGTTGTTAATGCATAATTATCAATTTTAAGTAACCTTAGATCTTTATATATCTTATTAATTAAAGCATAATCTTTCTTTAAGATAGCATTAAATAATTTTGAAGTATTATCAACAATGTTTTTGCTAACAATTTTTTTAACATCATCACTCTTTATTAATGTTGGTTCACTATAATAAAGCATCAATTTATCAATTTCGTTTAAGATTAAATCATAATTATATAAACAGGTTTCCATAATATAGAATAAATCATTATCCCCTATTTTATAACCTTGTTTTTTTAAGTAATCTAAAGCCATTGGCTTAAAGTCTTTATAGTTTAAGCTTAATTTATCGATTACCGTTAAACTATCTGGTACTTTAATTTTATCATTACTAACAAATATTAAATGATTAGCATTTTCATTATTAAATAGTGGTTCCCATAATTCTAAATCAACTTTACTAAACTTAGTTTCATAAATAACAAAATACTTTTCATTACTAAATAAATCAACCGTATTAAAATCAATAACAAAGTCTTTTAAATCAAGATCGTTATAATTAAAGATTTCTTTATCATGATCTTTAACAATTTTTTTAATTTCATCTTTAATAATACGATTTGATGTTGCAAATATAATGTAATTCATAAAACCACCACTTAAATTATACAATAAAAAACGGGAAATAGAAACTATTTCCCAATCTATCTAAACACTAACAAGTAGTGTATTATATTATATGCTAGTTATCATAATTTATGATAACAATTCTAAAGATATTATTTGTATAACAAAGGACAACGCGATTCACTTTTATCCCATCGATTCATTTTTATTTTATTTACTTTAACTCAATTCCTAAATAGTAAGTACGGTTATTAAGCTTAATTTTTCTTTCATCGACCATTGTAATCACTCCATATAATTATTATATCATACTCATTTTTTAACTATTATAAAAAAAGAACTATATTAATAGTTCTTTTATTTAACCAAAGTAAAAATAAAGATATCACCATAATCCATGGTAGGTGTCATTAATTTTAAAGGTTTATCTGTGGAAATAACAAATTCTTTTTTATCACTACGTAAATTTATAGAACCATTATCATTATCAGAGAATGGTTGATATGTAGTAATTTTAATACTATCATCAGTAACTTCAGTAATATTAAATGATAGCACTTCCTCTTCTTCATTAACAAAGTTGCCATCTTGTACATGTGATAACGTTCTAGTAGCTATTACATATTTCACATTAAGATTAATCTCATATTCTTTTTCAATTTCTTGTGGTTTATAATCTGGTGTTCTTCCTGACCAACTTGATTGTTTAATTATTAATTTCATAGTTTTACCTCCATCTTCATTATATTATATTCTATAATTTTTCGCAATTAAATGATACCGGTTTACATACACTATAATTCCCTTTTTAACCGAATTTATAGCTTCGCCCATATGATCATAATCACCATGTGGTGATTGTCAAAAAGTAAGTCGAATTATTTGCCAAGAAAAAAGATTGCAAATTGCAATCCTTGACACTAAAAATATTTATAATTTCTTTGCCTTAGTAAAATTTGAACTATATACTTCTGGAGATTCTATAAGTTCCTTATCTGGTGAAGTTTCCTTCATTTTTCCTTCATCAACTCCAATAACAGATACTGAAATATGAGCGTCAATAAATGATTTTATATATTTTATAAATAATTTATCTCTTAGTGTTTCAATATCTTCTATTGAACATGTTTCATCAAATGGCTTTTCTAATAAAACAACCACATGTTCTATTCCCATTCTTTGAAAAATTTCTACACTTGGCAAGTTATAATAATCAATTGTTTGATCAAATCCATGCGCAGGCTCCAAAAGCAAACCAATGCTATCATTTTCTTTTCTTTCAGTGGTCATTAATGGTTGTGAATAATCCTGTAGTTGACCTAAAACTCTTTGCTCGGCGATATTATCAGTATCTAGTTTTAAATTCCAAATCAGATTTGTTATACCATTTTCACATAATGCAGCCGCAACAGGCCCACAATGACCAGTAAAATTTATAAATAATGTTTTTGAAGCACTTGGATTTATAGCCTTTTTTGTGTGTATATAAAATTCATTATCTCTATCAATTGCATCTCCCTTTCTCCCATAGACAATTAGGGATTCAGATAAATTTGGAGATAACGTTACACTATTAAATTGTCCTGAAAAAATACTGCTTAATTCTCCAACTGTATACATACCTCTTCCTTTTTTATATTTAATGCATTCACAAGTATTTGAAAAATACTGAAAGTTTGTATAAAGATTTTCTTCAAACCATTTTTTTCGTTGAGATGAATCAAACAAATCAAATCTTCTATACATCTTAATCACATCCTATATTCATTATATCATGTTTTTTATCTTATTCTAATTCTTTCAAACTTTTATTTGGTGTTGGTAAATCTTCTGGCATAGTTCCTCCTAATCTTTTGATACTATTTCTTACTTCTTTACCTACTTCATAGTGAACAGAGTTTGCAGTATATTCATTATCTACATTATCTCTTTTTAATTTAGCATCTGTTTGAGCTATTCTAAATATATTGTTAGCTAGTTCTTCACTCCCCATATTATCTAGAATATCTTCT
>JAEEKO010000026.1 GCA_016282415.1 Caryophanales bacterium
AATGGTTGTTCTAACATATCACGAGGGTCTAAACCAGGATTTAATAACTCTTTTTTAATATCTTCTAAAGTATATGCATCAGTATTTAGTTCTTTAACTAAACTATCAACATTAATATTGCTAATAGCATCTTTAAATTCTTGGGTATTAATATTCTTTATATCTAAATTTAATTTGGTTAATAGTTTATTAGTTACTTCATAACTCTCAGGGTGGATTCCGGTTTTATCTAAAGGATTATCCCCATCATTAATTCTTAAGAAGCCAATGGCTTGTTCATAAATCTTATCAGTAATTCCCTTAATTTTTTTAATTTCATCACGATTGTTAATATGTTTTGTTTCTTTGTATTCATATAAACTATCAATAGCACGAGAAGTCATTCCAGAAACATATTTTAAAATACTTTTTGAAGCAGTATTAACATTAACCCCAACTTCATTAACAACTTTAGAGGTAGTAAAATCTAAGGCATCGCCTAGTTCACGTTGATTAACGTCATATTGATATTCACCTACTCCGATTGATTTAGGATCAATTTTAACTAGTTCTGATAATGGGTCTTGAATACGACGACCAATGGAAACGGCACTACGCTTTTCTACCTCCAAATCTGGAAATTCTGCTATTGCTAATTTGGATGCAGAATAAACTGATGCACCGGCTTCACTAGTAATTACATATTTACAATTTAAATTAAATTCCTTTATCATTTCACTTACTAGTTTTTCAGATTCACGTGATGCCGTACCATTACCAATTGAGATAATATCAACATGATATTTATTAACAAGTGCTGCCACAATCTGTTTGGCAGCTTTAATATTTTGCTCTTGATTAGAATTTAAGAATGGTTTAACTACTACTGAATCTAAATATTTACCAGATTCATCAACTACCGCTAACTTACAACCATTAACATATCCTGGATCAAATCCTAAAACCACTTGTCCTTTGATTGGACGAGTTAATAATAAATGTTCTAAATTCATACTGAAAGTATTAATTGCTTTATGTTCTGCGTTTTCTGTTAATTCACTTCTTATTTCGCGTTCAATGCTTGGCATGATAAGTCTTTTTAAAGAATCTTTAATACTATTTTTAACTAGTTCCACAACAAAAGAACTAGAATTTTTAATTATCTTACTTTCTAAATAATTAATAATAGCATCCATATCATAGTCAATACCAACTGTTAGAACTTTCTTATCTTCACCACGATTAAGTGCTAAAACACGATAATGTTTAATTGTTTTAACTAACTCACTATAGTTATAATAACGTTCAAAAGTTTTTAATTCATCAACGGCATCCTTTTTAACCTTACTAGTTATTAACCCAGTATGAAAAACATTATTACGAATCCATTTACGGTAATAAGCATTATCACTAATCCATTCAGCGATAATATATGATGCTCCTTCTAAAGCGGCATCAGTATCTTTAACTTTATCATTAATATACTTTCTAGCTAAATCTTCTAATGAACCAGTAGTTGGAAATGCCATAATCATTTTAGCTAATGGTTCTAAACCGTTATTAATTGCATCAGTTGCTTTAGTTTTTTTCTTTTCTTTAAATGGACGATATAAATCTTCAACTTCTGCTAGCTTTTCACAAGCTAAAATATTTTTTCTTAATTCATCCGTCATTAAATCTTTTTCTTCAATTAAACGAATAACATCTAACTTACGATTATATAAATTAGTTTGATAAGCATATACTTCTTCAATAGCACGAATTTGGTCTTCATCTAATCCACCCGTTTTTTCTTTACGATAACGTGCAATAAAAGGAATTGTTGCTCCTTCTCCTAACATTTCTAAAACACTTTTAATTTGTTCAACCTTAATATTTAAATTAGTTGCAACACTGTTTATAACATTTTCATTCATTATTAATCACCTTATTAATTATAATAAATAATAACAAAAAAAACTATCGTTTAGATAGTTTCTTGACACATTATTCATTCTTCCAAAAATACATTATAAATAAAGCATCTATGATAATAAATAATAACGTATAGAATGTATAATAAGTTCCTCTAAGAATTAAATTAATTAACATTCCTCCGCCATCTACAGCAATTATAATCGTGAATAAGATTTTAGCAATTGATACTGCAATATTAAAAATGGTATTAATGAAAAATAATACTGATCCATTCGGGATTGAATTAAAAATATAAACAATAATACTTACCGTAATTAATATATTAATAATATCGTTTAATTCAAATACATATATTAATGAAAAATGATAAACTCCTAAATAACTAATAATAATGGCAATAAAATTAAAACCTACCATTAAAATCATTAAGATACCTATAATAGCATTAAATATCATTTTAGCTTTATCTTTTAAAAATAGATTCAATACTATAAATAATAGTAATACTCCATAACGGATAATACGACGAATAATATAAATAGCTAATCCAATATATCCACCTAATTGAATATTAAGCACCCCTAAAACATTTACTACGCCATGATAATGGATAAAACAATTAACAATCGTTGGTACGATAAAGAATATTAGAATAGCAATTATTAAAAGAATGCTAATAACAATTTTACTCTTTTTCATTCTTATCCACCTTACTTAAGACATCACGAATAATATCCATACGTCCTCTTCTTGATGCAACCTGTACTACATCAAATCCAGGACGACGATTACCTTCAATGATAAGTGGACCGTCTGGAGTTACCGCAACATCCCAACCTACTACTAAAATCTTATCTGATTCTAAACAAGCTTTTTTAACCATATCTTTTACTTCTTTAAAATAAGGAACTTTGAAGCCAACAATCTTTGTGTTAGTTTTAGGATGATATTCATATTCATTTAAATCTTTATCAATTGCCGGATTAATAAGTTTTCCACTATTTAAATCAATCACACTTGCCATTCCACCAGCATGGAAGTTATCAACACTATTAACCCCATTTCCAATACGAAGTCCTGCCCATAAAATATGTGGTGTTCCATGATCATTAAAAGTCATAATTCGAATAGTGTTTACTGATGCACTACAAAGTTTATTTAAGTCTTCATGTTGTTTTACTAAATCTTCTAAGAATAAATGTTGATCACAAATATATTGATAATATGCATCTAAATCTTCAATATTCTTAACACATACTTTAGTTACATCAGCACCACCTAAACCGTCATATGGTTTAGACATAAAATATTCTTTACCTTTAATATATTTCATAAATTCATCTTTATTATTACCATCAGGTACTAAGAAAGATCTTTTTGTATACTCACTAAATTCTTTTAAGAAACGAGGTTTAATTGTATATCTTTCTTTATAAGCACTAGGTGATACCGTTTCATAAAAAGTATTTTGAATTTTAATACCAGCATACTCCTTACGTTCTGCTTTGCTTTTCAAATAAAATTGATAATTTAAATAATCCGTTAATCCAATACCATATTTTTTAACAGAGTATACTGTATCAAACATCATACCAATATAACTCTTATGATATTTTTTGCTAACCATTTTTAAATTTTTACTGAATCTTTTATAATTCGCTGTAAATATATAACTATAAAAAGCCATTATCATCACCACCTTAATTATATAACAAAAAAACTAACTAATAAATAGTTAGTTTAATCTCGATATTGGAATATTATATTATAAATGTCAATTACGAATTCATTAGTACCTACTGAATTTTTACCAATACCAATATTTGAATTACCATAAACACTAGCATCAGAAGTGTCTACTATAAATGAAGTTGGATAAACCGTTCTTGGTTGCTCGACTCTTACCGGAGTGCTTTGTTTTTCTAAATGAACAATCGAACTTTCAAAGATACGATCAGTACCATCACGCGTAAAGAAAGAACCTGTTCCATATCCAAAGAAGTTAATACCAGGATCTTTATTAGCATCAACATCTATAATATAGGATAAATCAGCAAAAACCGAATTGTATGGTGATGCATCAAATCCACTTAACTGAATTCCTAGACGGTTATTATTTCCAATTTCAACATGAAGATAACCATTTCCTTGACTCATAGTTACTTCGGCAACACTTGGTTGGAATGGATAATTCATTATACCATCTTTAATAACATATTCACCTAACTTTTTATTAACTGAACAAATTGGTACATCGTTAACCATGATACATAACTTAGCGTATGCAGCAGTTGGTGGAACTCCACAAACATTATTGTTGATAATTCCTAAATTATTTATTTCAGTTTCACTATATCCATAATAACAACTCATACTACTAGGATTATTATTACCAACACTAAATACTAAATAAACCATATCAGCTTGAACATATTTAGTAGTAAATGTTGGTCTAGTGGCAGATGGACGAGTACCTAAATAAGTGATTCGAGCATGACCATTACCCTCTTTAGCACAATCAGGTGTTGGGGTTTGAGAATGACAAGCATTAGTTGTAGTCTTAGTTTCTGCCACCGAACTAGTTGTACAGTTATAACAATGCATGTGTTTTTCGATCAAATCAGAATTATTAATATACCCAGATCCACCGCCAGCGCCACCGTGAACACCACAAGCTCCACCATACCAGCCAGCTCCACCTGCAGAATTCATATAACCTGGCGCAGAATTAATAAAATGAAGTGGATCACAACCGGTTCCAAATCCTGCCGCTGCGGTGATTTGTGGATGATAAGTATTGTTTCCAGCTGCACTTTGCGTACCACCAGCAGCATTACTAGTGGAATGAGTTGAACTAGGGGTTCCACTTACACCAGTAATACCACCACCGGCACCACCATCACCAGAGTGATTCGCCGTTTCATAACTAACACATGCAGCTCCACCACCACCAGCAACTAAATATACCGAATTGGCGGCCGTTGTAGAATTTCCATAACTAGCTAAGGTAGTGTAATTAGAATCGTATGTTGCAATATGAGTTGCACCACCACCACCGCCAGCACCATTTTGATTATTATAGTTTTGAGTAGCAGTTCCACCACCACCATTATAACTATTACCGACTTCCGTAAAAGTGTTATAAGCAGTTGTAGAATTACCACCACCGCCAACAACAATATTTAATTTATCATTGATGGCTAAAGTAATTGCTCCCATGGAGTAGCCACCATAACCGCCTTTTTTCAATCCATCATAACCAGTGGCATCCCCACCTTGAGCGCCCCAAACTTCTAATTGATAATCGCCTGGACATGGCGCTGTAAACTCGGCAACACTACCAGTATAATAAAAGTTATATTGATGATTAACAAGTGAAGTACAGTCCGAAACAAAGTGTGCAGTCAAAGTAATATCAGATGTCGTTCTAACTTTGGTTGTAGACGTTATTAATTTATTTCCTAAATACCAACCTGCAAAGGAATAACCATCTGGGGTTGCAGGATTACAAAGCTCACCATAAGCTTGATTATTATTAACCGTTTTAGAACTACAATTTAATACATCATAAGATAAAGTATAAGCATTCATATTAAAATTAGCTGCAACTAAATTATATATTTTTACTACGCGATAGTTAGCAAATGAATAAGTTAAGAACATTGCAAAAGCAACCAGCATTAATACTGGAATTAAAATGACTAAAGATTTATTATGTTTTTTTCTTAACTTAGCCATATTTACTATCCTCCATTGTTTATTATACAATAAAAAAACCAACTATAAAATAGTTAGTTTGATTTTTTCTTCTTTTTATCGGTTGGTGCTAGAGATCTAGTTTTTTCTAATTCCTCTTCTATTTTAATTTCTGCAAGTGGTTTTATCTTTCTAGTAGTCTCTAAATCAAGCGATTCTTTTCTTTGATTTAAAGCCATACCAATCACGAAAACATATGAAATAAAATATAACCATAAAAGTAAAATAATAATATTAGCAGCACCACCATAAAAGGCATTGTAATTAGCAAAATGATTTACATATAGTGAATAAATTTGTGTTACTAAAATAAAACCAATTGTGGAAAAGATAGCACCAAAAGTGGTTGTAGTTCCATACATCTTACGATCTGGTGCTAAAGCATATAATATTTTAATTAGGATAAACATAATAAACCATGATATTGGTCCTTTTAAGAAATTAATTGTAAAGATAACACGGTTTTCAATAACATGTTTTAAATTTAAATAACCAATAAGTCCAATTATCTTAGAACCAAATACTGGAATAATTAAAATAAATATTACCAGTAAAATTAAAATAATCTCCATAAATATAGCTTTAATACGGCGATAAAAATAATTACGATTTTTAATACCATATATTGTATTTGATGTAACAATAATTGATGCTGGTCCTTTTGATGCAACAAAATAACCAACTGCCAAATAAATAATAAATTTCAATCCCGGATTATCAGCTAACGTAGGAATAATAAGTGATGCTAAATCATCATTAAACACATTACTAAAGAAATTATTCATCATATCTAAATCTAAGTTTAGAAGTGATGCTACATAAGCAATTAACAAAAATGTAGGAATAACAGAAAGCCCTAAAAAGAATGCTAACTGACCTGGTAATATCGCCATTTCTGGTCTAGTTAATATTTCCCAAAAGTTTTTTAAATATAATTTTATTTGTTCTTTAATTCGACGCAGTTCAGTTCTCATGAAGGGCCTCCTTTCTTTATTCTTTAATATCTTCTTTTTGATTTTTCATATCATCAATAGCTTCATTTAAAGCGTCATCAACACTCTTTAATTCACTAGTAATGAAACTCTTACCAATAGTTGCTCCATATTCATAAGGTAAGTATTTAAATTCTTTATTTAATTTACGAATATAACTGGCGATTTGTTTTTCAGAATAGCCAATCGTATAAACCATAAACTCATTACCATCCGTACGAATGATTTCAGAATTATCTAATTGGGTTTTAATTAGGATATTAGCAGCAGCTTGAATTTGCTTATCTCCTTTTTCATAACCTAAAGTATCATTGATTTCATGAACACGATTTAAATCAATAATTAAAATGCTTTGTGGATAAATGGTATTCTTATTCCAATTAGTAATATTTTCCGTAAAGTAATTACGATTTTTTAATAATGTTAATTGATCAATATATCTAATCTTATCTTCTTTCTTGATACGCTTAGATACTCTTACTTTCTTTCTTAAACGATAACTTAATAACCAAACTAAAACATAAATAAGCACTGCTAAACTAATGTACTTAATAATTTGCTTATAAACATTACTTTGTCTTATTAATTCAGTATGGTTCATAATACCTTCTTGATAAGCTACATTTGGATCAATAATTTTAACGTAATTAGTAAACATACGATATAAAACATCATCGTCAGCGATCTTAAAGCTGTAGTTATCACGAATAATACCACTATAACGACTTGTGTAATTATCTAATTTATCTTTTTGATAATAATCATAAATCTTACTATCTAAAACAATTAAGACATCTTTACGATTAAGTTTAAATAATTCTTTATTATCTTTATAAGTTTTAACTTTAATACCATGATTTCTTAAATATTCTGCAATCTTAGAATTATTCAAAGCATACACTTCATAATTCTTTAAACCATTAAGACTACTTAATACTAAATCATTCTTTAACGAAGATATTACTTCAAACTCAATATGATTTAATGTTGGAATAGTTGCATAAGCAGTTTCTAAATCGTAATAGTTAAAGTAAATATCAATATCTTTATCATTTAACGCTTTATTAAATTGTTTAAAGTTTTTATAACGAATAAATTTAAAATCTAAACCAGAGAATTCACTGAATTCACTTATATAATAACTTACAATTCCACCATAATTACCATTAGCAATTACTTCATATGGTGATTGGTTAATAAAGCCATAATTGTAATTTCTTGAATTTAGCTTATCAAGTTCAACACTTGATAGATTTAAAGCACTAACAAATAAATCATATTGATTCTTCTTAATTGATTTATCAAGATTATCTTCTTGCCATTTATTATAATACTTAACAATAATGCGACTAAAATCATCATTGCTACCATTAATTGTGTAATAAGTATTTAAATCACTAACATGGAATAAAACTTGATAACCATTGCTAATAATCATTTCTAATGTTTCATCTAATGGTACAATTGCATAATTAATATCAGCATCTAAATCAAGTGCTTCTCTTAATGCATCCATTGAATCATATTTTTTAAAATTAATATTATCAACTGTACTAAAATATTTTACTACTAATTCATAGTCATTAGCAGTAACCCCAATACTCTTATCAGCTAAGGCTGCTTCGCTATTAATAAAATGATTAACTTTGCTAATTACTACATAATGATCACGATAAATTGTTACATTATTTTTATCATAATTATTAGTTTTTCTAAATGCTACTCCTTCAGTAGGTTCTTCCCCACTCTTGTAAGTAACCGGATTAATTTTTAAATCGTATTCTTCACTAAAGTCATTAATAAAATCATAAAAAACTCCAGTACCATTTTTACCAAAAACTGGTAAATCATCTAATACAGACACATTAATAACATTACTACGATTATCACTAATCCAACGTTTTTCTTGAGTAGTTAATTTATTCTTATCACTTATAAAGCGGAATAAATAAACTCCTCCTATTATTAAAACAATGGCACTAATAATTATGACTGCATATCGCTTATAACCTAATCTCATAATTATTCTTCACTTTCCTCAACTTCAGTATTATTATTCCATACTAAGCCACTACCTAATACATTTTGACAACCCATTATTTTAATTTCTGGAACCTTATCAGTCTTGTCTTGTAATAGGATAAATTGAATATCATATTTCTTTTTAATATCTTCTGGTAAAGTATTTATGGCATTTACTACTTTTCCTTGAGCTTCAATTACTGTTGAAACATTTTCTAAGTAGATTGTTATATAAATAGTTTTGCCACTAACATCGATTTTAGCTTTAGTAACTTTTTCATCCTTTACCGTTTCACTAATAACTTGATCTTTAATTTTATCAGTTACTTTAACATTTTTAATACTATCTAAACGATCTCCATACTTATTCTTTCCACCTTTAAAGAATAAAATTCCTAAGATAATAGCCATGATGACCATGCAAATTAGCACAACACTCATTAGAATAATAAAGATACGATATTGATGCCAAAATTTTTTCATAAATGACCTCCATAAGTATTCATAATTATACTATATTAAGAGTTTAAATTCAATTAACACTTGGTTGAATAGCCTTTTGTAAAAAGTAAACATCGATTTACTAAATGTTGCTGCTACTAGACACAAACTTGACATTTTTGCTAAAATATGATATCATTATTTCACTCAGGGGGAGAGTAATATGATGGGGGTTTTTAAAAAGATAGCATTCGTATCTTTAGTTTTACCAATCTTCTTTGGTTTAAGCATTTTTGTAACCAATAATGTTAAACAAGATGACATTATTCAAGTTATTGATGTTATGCCAAAACAACAAGTTTATCTTGGCGGTGAATCCATCAATATTAACATGGATGCATCAGGGGTTATCGTAACCAATACTGATGGTGAAATTAAAGCTGGCGATATTTTATATAAAATTAATGATAATAGTGTTAATAATCGTTTTGAATTAAACAATATTAAAAATTCTATTGCTGCCAGTGATATTATAATTACTTATCTACATAATAACGAATTATTAACTAAAACTATTTCTAATGATGAGTTAAAAAATATTGAAGGGGTTAATAATTTATCTGGTAATGTTACTATTACTTATATCAATCCCGAAAATTTAAAGTATGCTGCTGTTGCCCACAGTATTATTGCAAACGTAACAATTAGCAATAATAATATTGGCACCATTAATACTAACCACATTAATGAAATTGTTAAAAGTACCGATGATACCGTTGGTCATTTTATTGCAACCAAAGGCACTAAGATTGGTACTATTAATGCCATAAATGAAACTGGTATGTATGGTACCTATGATAAACACGATGGTAAATTAATTGAAGTAGGTACTGCTAAAAAAGGTAAAGCTTACATCGTTACTACCCTAGATAACAATCAAAAAGCTTATTATGAAATTGAAATTAGAAAAGTATATAATAACCAAAAAGATATGCAAATTGATTTTGTAATTAAAGATCAAAACTTAATAAACAAAACTAATGGTATCTTAAAAGGAATGAGTGGTTCACCTATCGTTCAAGATAATAAATTAGTTGGTGCCGTATCACACGCAGTTAATGGTGCTAATGATCGCGGTTATGGTTTATTAATTGATGAAATGTTAAAAAATACTATTTAAAAAGATGAATCATTGTGAAGTGAACCCCAAATAGTTCACAATAAAAAAAGAACAGGAGTCTATTTTC